>JAJYLA010000182.1 GCA_021788115.1 Actinomycetes bacterium
TCACCTGGCCGCCGGTGAGCCGGTGGTCAGCGTTGACACGAAAAAGAAGGAGGTCGTTGGGAACCTCAAGAACGGCGGGCGTGAAGGGCAGCCGGCCAAAACACCGGTACGAGTCGACGTGCATGACAGTCCTAGTGGTGCGTCGCGGCATTGACTGAAGTGGTCAGGGCAGTGCGGGCTCCGCCGCCGATCGTCAACCCGTCCAAGACGTCGAACCCGTCGATATCGCCGACCACCACACCCTGCGCCCGGACCAACGTCCGCACATCGTCCTCCGCCCGGCCAGGCCAGGCGACGGCGAGCAGCTGCCGGTCGGCTGTGTTGTACGCGGTGGCCATCGGGGCGACCGCCGCCGAGAACTGGTCGATCGTCGTGTCGGCAGGCAGTTTGTCGAGGGCAGCATTTACGTGGTCGACTTCCTGGTTGGCCGGTCCGACGATCGCCAGATACTTGGCCCCGTAGTTGACCTTCTTGGTCGTCGTCGTGGATGCGACGGTGGTTGGCGACGTGGAGGCGACAGCGGCGGCCGAGGACGGGCTCGAGATCGGGACTGGCGGCTGGGCGACCGGCGGCTCCGCACCCGGCGAGCACCGCCGTCACGGCGAAGGCTGCGACAGTTCTGTTCACTGTTTTGCCCCTTTCTTCTGCTATTTCCTCAGGTCGAAAGGCCCCTTCGGCGACCCCCTCACAGGAAAACGTTGACGGCCGCGCCGCCGCCGACAAATCTCTATGAGGGCGGCCGAGGAGCGAATGAGCTGGTGAACGCCCCTGCACCCACCCGACGAGCCCAACGTGCAGTACCAACCAGCTGTGATGGCCGCGAATAACTTCGTCGACCGCACCCCATTGTTCGCGCGGGACAGTGGGCCGAAGTCACCTCGAGTTAGGACCAAGGCCCTCTGCCTCATTTCGCGTGGCCAGACATGGTATGACTGGGCGACGTAAGGGCGACAGAGTCTTAGGAGGACCGGCCATGAAACATGCGATTCGCCGCGCTCTCGCAATAACCGCGGGCGCGGCCGCGCTCACTGCGGTGCCCGCCGCCGCGTTCGCCGCACCCACGACCTCGCCAGGTGCCAAGGCGACCGGGAACTCCGGCGGCACCATCTTCCGTGACGTCGGCGACTGGGCCACCCACGGGTGCGTCTCCGAGTGGTTCGGCGGTACGGACTACATCAACGCCTGGGCAGTGGACAACTACACTGCCGAGCCGGTATCGCCCGGGTCGAGCACCTACACCGAGGCCGGCACCTTCAACGCCTCCTGCGACCCGATGCAGGGCGGCATGGCGTTCCCCGACCCGGTCAGCGGCACCTTCCACGGTCAGATCACCTACGCCTCCGACGGCTCCATGGTGGGCGGCACGCTGACCTACCGCGTCGGCGCTCAGCACTGGGTGTTCACCGAGTCGGTCGTGAACGGCGTCTACACCGAGAACGAGTCGCAACCTCTGCAAAACTGAGGCGGCATCGGCGAGCAGACGCGAGTGCAGCCAAGCGTCGTCACGGTAAACAGACCGACCCCGCCGGCGCCACACCTCGCGCGACTCACTGCTGCTCGGTTTCGGCCGGGCACACCCCGGCCCGCAACTCGGCTACCAGGGCGCCCACCGTCTGCCACAGGGCGTCCGCGCTGGCCACCATCTCGGCCGCCACCTGGGCCCGTCAGGTTCGACCGCGACCAGGTGCAGGGCGCGGCCGATGAACAGCGGCCCCAACTTGCTCCCCGGATGCCTCATAGCAAACGTCGCAGCATCCCCGAACCCCGCCAGCGGGCCGCCGGCGAGCGCGTCCGCCAGATCGGCGACCGTCTCCTCGCCCAACTTTTCCCGGCAGTCCATGAGCGGCACGAAATCCGCTTTCATCGTGACGACTCCTTCGGTCGCATCGCATAGACGGTCCTGCGTGTCTTGGATGACGCCAACTGGAGCCTGACCCTCGACGCCGTGGACAACCCAGCGCCTCGGCTAGCTCGAAAAGTTCCTTGCCGGCGTCGCGCAGCATCCGGGCCGCCGGGTTTGCCACCAGCCGTTCGATTTCCCTTCGCTCATGCGCGGACCACACGATCTCCCACACCAGGGGGCTACGCTCCGCCAGGGCCGCCCTGTATGTCGAGATTTCGTCCAAAACAGTGCAAAAACGCTCCAGAGGTTGTCCCGGAACTTGTGGGAGTTGGTGGCGGTCCCCCGCCTGACACCTGCCTTCTGGTAGGTACTCGGGCGTCTCACCACAGACAACCGGACCCAGGAAAGGGACCACCACCATGAACTCGAAGAAGAAGCTACCCGGTTGTGAAGCTGGCCAACCGGGATGAAGCGGCTGCGGTTGCTGAAGGGCTGCCGGAGGAGGTGACGGTCGCGCTCGGTGATGTTGCGGGGGCGATCAGAGATGGGCTGTTGGCGTTTTGTTGCAGCGCCGGGCTGCTGGCAGTGAGTCAGATCATGAGCGAGGAGATGACCGCCAAGGTCGGCCCGAAGGGCGCGCACGACCCGGACCGGATCGCGACCCGTAAGGGGAGCGCCCCCGGTTCGGTGGTGCTGGGTGGGCGTACGGTGTCGTTGCGCCGGCCCCGTGCGTCGCTCGCTGACGGCGGGGAACTGCAGCTGGACTCCTATGCGGTGTTCTCCTCCACTGGTCTGCTCTCCCAGATCGCCATGGAGCGGATGCTGGCCGGGGTTGCCACTCGCCGCCACGTTCTGGTCACCGAGCCGGTCAGCGAGGATCTGGAGCGGAGCGGCACGCCCGGGGCGACTCCAAGTCGGCGGTGTCCCGGCGGTTCAAGGCGCCCACCGAGGCGGCCCTGTCGGAGTTGATCGGCCGAGATCTATCCGAGCTCGACGTCGTCGCGGTGATGATCGACGGGATCGTCTTCGCAGAGTGCTGTTGTGTTTTCGCCCTGGTCATCACCGCCGACGGGACCAAGGTGCCAGTCGGGATCTGGGACGGCGACACCGACAACGGCGTCGTTGTCAAGGACCTCCTCGCCGATCTGGTCGCCCGGGGCCTGCGTTGCGAGCAGGGGATCCTGGTCGTGATCGACGGCGGCAAGGCGCTCGCCGCGGGGGTCAAGCGGGTCTTCGGCAAGCAGGCGGTCGTGCAACGCTGCACCTTGCACAAGCGTCGCGACGTAGCCGGCTACCTCGACCCGATCCTGGCCCGGGCCATCGACCGACAGTTCGCCCGGGCCTTCAACGGCACCGATCCGCAGCGAGGGCTGCGCGTCGCTCGGGGTATCGCCGCCCAGTTCGAGGACAAGCACCCCTCCGCCGCGGCCAGCCTGCGCGAAGGACTGGAGGACGTGGTCACCGTCCGACGTCTCGGCGCTTCCGACCGCCTCGCCCGGTCGCTGTCTTGCACCAACTCGATCGAGTCGATGATCTCTGTCGTGCGCGGCCTGACCGACCGAGTGAAGCGCTGGCGTGACACCAAGATGGTGCGGCGCTGGGTAGGTGTCGGAATGTTCGAAGCCGAGCGCAGCTTCCCTCGCATCAAGGGATGCAAGGACATGCCCGCTCTCGTCGCAGTCGTCGGACGCGAGGTCGCTCAACGCGCCGCCGACGATCGGCCCACCATGGCTGTCACACCCAAGGCGTACGATCAGAACGTCGCCTGAACAGCAGTGGGGCCGTCAACAAAACCCACAACGATCGACATTCACGCTCCAGGCGAAAGCACGGTGAAGAGCAACCCGAGTTCCGCAGCAGACCAGCCGTCGTAGACACAGAAAGCGCTTGTGAGCAGGGGAAGGCCGCGGAGCGCTGAGGACGTGCAGTGCCTACGCGCTGCCGGCGGGACGGCCGGCGGTGGCGGGGGCGATGGCCAGGAATCGCTTGGGTTCGGTGACCCCGAGGGCCTTGAAGATGGCGGCCTGGCCGGGGGTGGTCTCGGTGCGCTGGAGCACTTGGCCGGCGGGGACGAAACTTACACCCCATTCGTCACCGTCGCCGCGAGGGCACCCGCCGGTGCTGGCGTTGGGTAACAGGGTGCGTCTCGTCACCATCTCGGTCCGCGCCGGCCGGTTCACGCCGCGCGTCGTGCTGGCAGACGTCGAGCACCACCGAGGCCCAACCCCAGCAGCCGAAACAGCACCCTCTGACGCGCACGCCTTGCCCGATGGCAAAACGAGCCGGCGCCGCCGTCAGATGTGCTCGACGTGGGGTCCGTCGAGGCGGTGGCGGGTGTCGAAGACGAAGCGGGCGTGGCGGGACACCAGGTCCCAGTCGAAGCACCGGTGGTCGGTGAGCACGACCACCGCGTCGGCGGCCTCGAGCTCCGCGGCGGTGAGATCGCACAACGGCACGTGGGAGCTGACCCTGGCAGGGTCGACGTGGGGGTCGACGGCGTGGACGTCCGCCCCGAAGGCCAGGAGCCTCTCC
>JAJYLA010000183.1 GCA_021788115.1 Actinomycetes bacterium
GGCTGACCATTACCCCGCCTGCACCACGGGTCCATTGTTGTTCGACGGTCACGGTGCTCTTCGTGAAGTCGACGGACCGCACCCGGAGGCCTGCGACCTCCGCCCAGCGGAGTCCGAGCACGCCGCCCAGATACGGGAACGGCTCGTACCCGGGAAGGTGGAGAGCCAGATATTCGAGGTCCTGGGCCGTGACCAGTGGCGATTCCCGAGGCTCCACCGGAGGCAGATTGACTCCCCGGCACGGTGACCGTCGTAGCATGTCCGTGGTCACCGCATAGTTGAAGACCGCTCTCAAGGTGGCGTACTGGCGGGAGACACTCGCCGGCGAGCTGGTTGCCGCCCAGGTGTTAACCAGCTTCTGAAGCTCCCAGGGCGTTATCGACTCGAGGGTCCGGTTTCCCAGGGCCGGCAGGAGATGGCGGCGAAGGATGGACCGGTCTCTGTCCAGTGAGGAGGGGCGCTTGTGCACTCCAGCCGTGATCCATCGTTCGGCCGCCTTCGAGAAAGGCATCCTGCTGAGGGTCGGGTCTACCCATGACCCCCGAGCACGGTCAACTCGTTCGGACGTCTCATAGTCCTGTGCCGCCTTCTTCGTCTCGAACGTTCGGCTGTACGTGCGCCCAGACGGATCCCTCAGCCTGACGTCGTAGACAATGTGACCGTCCCGCTTCCGCCTTCGCGGCCGAATCAAAGCTCTGGATGCGGGCCCGACCGCCGCCTGCGCGCCATTCGTGAATATTGGCACAAGACTCGGGGTCACCAGCATGAGGAACGTCCCTGCATCTAGGACGTCGGTCCTCGTCCGCCGCCCACACGACGGACTAAGGGGGATCAGGCCACGGCGGCGGCGAAGGCGGTGTATAGGTCGCCGGGGAGCCGGTGGTGCAGCCGCCAGGTGATGGCGATCGGCCGATCGCCCTCGTGGCGGACGTAGGTGGCGGGGCCCAGACACCAGAACGCCCGGGCGCTGACGTCGACGCGGGCGAAGAGCAGGATGTGGCTGCCAATCTCGGCGTGGTGCAGGTAGCGCTGACCGGTCTCGCTCGCCACCGAAGTCGCCGTCTGGCTCTCCCAGTGGATGAGCTCTGGCGAGAGGGCGGCGTCCCGGTACCGGGTAGTGGGGGAGAAGCCACCCCTTGACTTGTCGAGAGTGAACGCGAACACGTCGGCCGGCACCGACGCCTCCCGCCACACTCCGCTCTGCCATGCGGGCGGCGCCAGGCCACCAGCACCGGCGCCGAGGGCGGCAAGCACCTCGATGCGGGTGTAGCGGGCGTGGACCCGCAGTGGCACTCCACCGAGTGCAGGCCCAAGGTCGGCGCCGACGTGGCTCATCCGCTCGGAGAGCAACCCGAGCAGTTCCAGTGCCTCGGCACGCACTTGTGGGTGCGCCCACACCTGGGCCAGACCGGCCGCGAGCGGGGAGGCGGCCGGCAGGGTCGACAGCGAACCCAGCAGCATCCGGGCAAGCCGCCGGTCGCGAACGTCGAGGGATTCGAGGTCCGGTGGCTCGACCCCGGCCAGCAGTGAGCGGTATGCAGCGATGCGCACCGGGTCGTCGACGTGGCTGAGTCGTCCGACGGCCCGCAGGAGGGCGGCATCTTCCTCGCCGGGATCCGGCACGGGCAGCCCGGCCGCCGTGCGCAGCGCCATCCACGAACGGCCTCCCGCGTAAATGTCCTCTAGGTCGAGACCCGACTCGGCTAAGAATGTGGCCAGGTCGACGTCACCGAGCGAGCGGAGCTCGGCCACCCTGGCCGGCCAGGTCGAAGGTAGCGACTCGCGGATCGAGCGGAGGACGACCTGCTGGGCGATGGGGTCGAGGTCGGCCGAGCAGCCCGCAGGCAGGAAGGGGAACCCGCCCTCGATCGCCCGCTGTGCCCCGGTACGGCTGACCCCTCCGAGCATCGCCCGGTACTTGCGGTCGTAGCGGAACTCACGGCGCTGGTTGCCGACGAAGTCGAGGACCGTGCACACCGCCTTGCCGTCCGCCCTGCGCAGGCCCCGCCCCAGCTGCTGGAGGAAAAGGGTGCCGCTCTCGGTCGGCCGGAGCATCAGCAGCGTGTCCACCTCGGGGACGTCGATGCCCTCGTTGAACAGGTCCACCGCGAACACCACGGACACCTTGCCCGAGGCGAGGTCGAGCAGAGCAGTCCGTCGCACCTCGGCCGCGGTTTCCCCGGAGATGGCAACAGCGCGGATGCCCGCGTCGTTGAAACGATCCGCCATCCACTGAGCGTGGGCGACCGACACGCAGAAGCCGAGCGCCCGCATGCGATGGACGTCCGAGACCGTGCGGACAACCTCGGCGATCACCAGCCGCACCCACGCGTGGTCGGCGGTGTACAGGTTGGTGAGCGCCGCAGGTTCATAGCCCCGCCCTCGCCGCCACGGGACGCCGCTGAGGTCGGTGCCGTCGTGGAGGCCGTAGTAGGCGAAGGGGACGAGGTAGCCGCCGTCGACGGCGTCCCACAGGCGAAGCTCGGCGGCGATCCGCCCGCCGAAGAAGTCAGCGACGATGTCAGCACCGTCGGCCCGGTCGGGGGTGGCGGTACGGCCGAGCAGCTCAGCCGGTCGGAGGTGGTCGAGCAGTCGCCGGTACGTTGGAGCGTGGGCGTGGTGGAACTCGTCGACGATGACGACGTCGAACTGGTCGGTAGGGAAGTCGGTCAGCTCGGCAGTCGACAGGCTCTGGATCGAGGCGAAGACGTGCTCGAAGTGGACGGGCCGTCGGCCGCCCACCCACAGCTCGCCGAAGCCTCCCTCACCGACTGCGTGGGCGAAGGTGGCCCTGCTTTGCGTGAGCAGCTCCTCCCGGTGGGCGACGAAGAGCAGCCTGGCCCGTGGGAGGCGCCGCCGCAGTCGCCGGTAGTCGACGGTGCCATGACGGTCTTGCCGGTGCCGGTGGCGGCCACCAGCAGGTTGCGGTGGTGGCCCTGCTCCCTGGCGAGCTCGATCCGTTCCAGGAGGGTGTCCTGGTACGGGCGTAGCTCGATACCGGCGGGGGAGAGCAACAGGGAAAACGGCTCGCCGGGCCCTACGGACGTCCGGCGTAGGAACTCCGCCGGGTCGTAGGGGACGAAGTCGCCGTTCTCCCAGTAGCTGTCCACGACCAGTCGCATCTTGTCGATGACGTCGGGGTTGCGGGCGGCCGAGACACGGACGTTCCATTCGAGCCCGGTCTGCTGGGCGGTGTGGGTCAGGTTGGATGAGCCGATGTACGCCGTGGTGGTCGAGGGCGCCCGATGGAAGATCCATGACTTGGCGTGCAAACGCGTCGCACCGGTCTCGTAAGACACTCGGACCTCAGCGCCGAGTTCGGCGAGGTCGTCGAGGGCCCGGGCCTCGGTGCTCCCGGTGTAGGTGGTGGTGAGCACCCGCAGCCGACGGCCGGCGCCAGTGTGGTGGCGAAGCTCGGCGGTGAGCGGCCGGATGCCCGACCGGCGGATGAACGCCACGACCATGTCGATGGCGTTGGCGCTTTCGATCTCGGCGCGCAGCTCATGGGCCAGAGAAGGCTCGCCGGTGGCGTTGGTGAGCAGGGTCGTGTCGAGCACCGGCGTGAGCGGTCGGCGGAGCCGCTGGGGCTCGCCAGTGGGCAGCCGCTCCCACAGGGCGTGCAGCACCCGCCCGTCCGGCTCGTCACGCTCACGCCCCAGTCGGCGGATGAGCTCGGCAACCAGCCGCGAACCGGCAACGGACTGCTGTTCTTCGGGAAGGTCCAGTATCACGCGGGCGACCACGGCCGCCAAGTGTCTCGAGAGCCGGTCGGCCGCCTCGCCATCGGCCAGGTCGGCGATTTCGGGGATCAGTTCGGTCCCGTCAAGTTGGCCGCTGAGCTCGCCGGTTACCAGCTGCTCCCACAAGCCCGCTGCCAGCCCGCCGCTAGCCTCCGGCCCCTTACCCGCCTCGGGCATCGCCAAAGGGTATGCGCATCCGGTGAGGTCTGGGACCTCTTTCCACTCGCCTCCGGAAACGCCCGCGTCGAGGGCCCACTGATCTCGCTCACCGTATTTTCCGGACCTAATAACCCAAGCTCCAGACACCGTGCCTCCGGACAGTATTTAAAAACGACGCTATACGGCTTACCCAATCCAGGGCCACGAGCCTGCTGCTCCTGAGGTCTGAGTCGCTTGTGCTTCTCTACGGAGGCAGTTCATGCAGTCATGAAACCTCGGTCTCTTACATGGCCCTGGCTGTCATTAGACCGGGCGCTCAGTAGGTAAGGGTCCCCCGCCCAGTTAGTCGCGCGGTGTAGTGTTGTGGCGTGGAGTTGCCGGCAGCGGGGTTGCGGGACTTCTTCGAGCGGGTGGCGCCAGTGTTGGATGAGCGTCAGCGCCGTCTGATGAC
>JAJYLA010000054.1 GCA_021788115.1 Actinomycetes bacterium
GAGCCGGCGCCAAATTCATCGACGGCAAGATGCAAGAAAGGAGCCAGACCGAGCCCAATCCCACTACCGAAGACGGGTCCGTCGCCGCCTGACGCGAAATCCCATCCACAACTCTTGACGATTGCTCACGTTTCGCAGTTCGCAGCGGGTGCATGAATGCAGGGTGCGTAACCAGTCGAGCGAACCACAGGTGCGGCAACATAAGGGCTCGTCGATCCCGCCGCAAGAGGCGCAGATCGGTTGGCCGTCGGCGCTGTTGGCCGGCAGCTGTGCGGTCTGTTCGCAGCGCGGGCAGACACCTCGACGTCGGACCCTTCGGGTGGCGCAGGTGGCGCAGAAAACGCCGGCGGGCCACGCCGACCGGCTGGTTCGCCGCCCGCAACCGCCAGAGCACTCCACCCGCGTCACATCAGCCGCCCTCGACGATACGAGCTCGCCGGGGCCGGCGAGCAGCGGGGCGTTCCCGCTCGGTCTTGTCCTCGGCGGTGGCCGCCCCGATGCTTATGAGCTCGGCCGGGGTGCAGTTGAAGATGTCACACAACGCGGCCAGGACCTGCAGCGAAAGCCGCTCCGGTTTGCCGGTCACCAACCGATAGGTCTGCGCAGCCGACAGAGCGACACCGCGCTGAGCCAACAGAGGGGTCAGCTGCGTGGTCGGTGGCGTCCCCTCCGCGGTGTAAAAGTGAAACGGGCGTAGGTTCCTTTCAAGCCCTGTAAGCACAGAAAGGAAACCCACACCCGTGTCGAAACGAGTATCTCCCATCGAGAGCGTCCGCGCCGACATCGACCAGCTGTTCGCCTCCGAGCGTGAGCTCGGCGAGGTCCTCGAAGAGGTGGCCCGCCTGGGCGTTCGCCTCTTGATGCAGAGCGCCCTCGAAGCCGAGGTCACCGAGTTCTTGGGCCGGGAGCGCTACGTCCGGGGCGAGCGTGCCCGAGAAGGCAGCCGCAATGGACACTGCGCGACGACGGTCAAGACCACGTCGGGCCCGATCACCCTCGAGCGGCCGAAGCTCCGGAGCACCGACGAGGCCTTCGCCTCCCGCCTGCTTGGGACCGGCGTGTGCCGGACCAACGCCCTCGAGTCGCTCGTCATCGCGAGCTTCGTCCGGGGCCTGTCGGTCCGCGACGTCGAAGCCGCGCTGGCCGAGGCCCTCGGATCCGAGGCCGCGCTGTCCAAGTCGACGGTCAGCCGGATCTGCGAGGCGATCAAGCTCGAGTTCGAGACCTGGCGCACCCGCGACCTCTCCGACGTGCACCTCGACTACTTGTTCCTCGACGGCAGCCACTTCAAGTTTCACCCCGGGTCGCCGGCCGAGCCGGTGCTGTGCGCCTGGGGCATCACCACCGAGGGAGCTCCGGTGCTGGTCGGGCTCGCCCCAGGAGAGTCCGAGAGCTACGACGCTTGGGCCGACTTCCTCTCCGACCTCGCCGGTCGGGGTCTCGTCCCACCGTTGCTCGTCGTCTCCGACGGTGCACCGGGCCTGATCGGAGCGTGCGAGGTGGTGCTGGCGAAGAGCCTGCGCCAGCGCTGTCTGATCCATCGCGCGAGGAACGTGCTCGCCAAGGTGCCCAAGGTTGCCCAAGCCGAGGTCAAAGCCGAGTTCTGGAAGATCTTCGACGACATCGACGCGCCGGCCGGCCAGCAGGCGGTCGACGTCGCACGCGCACGCATCGCCGCCTTCGAGAAGCGCTACGCCAGTGAATACCCCGCCGCCGTCAAGTGCCTCACCACCGACGTCGCCAGCCTGACCGCCTACTTGCGGTTCCCGAAAGAGCACTGGAAGCGCATCCGACACTCGAACTTCATCGAGCGCACCTTCGGCGAGACCCGACGCCGGGTCAAGGTCATCGGTCGCCTTCCCGGCGAACGCAGCTGCCTCTCCCTCATCTGGGCCGTGCTCGACCGCGGGTCGAAGGGTTGGCGAGGAGTGAAGCACACCCCGGCGACCACACGAGCGCTCGCCGACCTCCGGCGTCAGCTTCTCGAACCACCGCGTTCGATCGCACCGACCCCGACTAACGAGAGCAAGGAGGAGCCCGTCACAGCCGTCGCGTAACCTCATCAACCAGGAACCCGCGTCCGCCAGCTTTTACACCGTCAGCGGGACGCCACCCGTGGTCTTCCACAGACCGTGATCTGCCATCACCTCGCGCAGACGCCACTGGTATTCGACCCGGCGACGCCGGCGACTCATCGTCTGCCTTTGTTGTTCCTGGCCGCGTGGACCGCCCCGTCCGGCGCGGCACGCAGCACCCGGGTCCGGTAGTCCGATGACACCGAGGTGTAGATCGCCGTGGTGGACGCGTACTCGTGTCCCACCTGCTGCTGGACGAACAGCGGATCGAAGCCGTCCTCGATCAGGTGGGTCACATAGCTGTGACGCAAACAGTGCAGAGACAGTCCGGCCGGCAGCCCGGCCGCCGACGCGGAGCGGGAGAACGAAGCGTTGATGCGGTCCTCAAGGCCACAGCGAAGATCACCTCGAACCTTGAGAGCCTGCTGGCGTTCTACGACTTTCCCGCCGAGCACTGGGTCCACCTGCGCACCACGAACCCGATCGAGTCGACCTTCTCCACCGTCCGTCTCAGGACCCGGGTCACACGAGGAGCGGGGTCACGCAAAGCGGCGCTCGCCATGGCCTACAAACTGCTCGACGCAGCCCAGGAACGCTGGCACAAGATCACCGGCTCCGAGCTCGTTCCCCTCGTGCGAGCCGGCGCCAAGTTCATCGACGGCAAGCTGCAAGAAAGGAGCCAGACCGAGCCCAGTCCCGCCACCGAGGACGGGTCCGTCGCAGCCTGACGCGGAAAATCTCATCCACAACTCTTGACTATTGCTCCCCTCGGTGCCACAAGTGGTGGATTGCTCAGTAACGCTTCACCCGTCACCGGGCGCCGAGCCGGCGTGCTGAGTTAGCTGACGCCCCTCTCTACCGGTGAGGGCCGTGAGCAGTTGGCTTAGAAGATCGTTTGTCCGTTTCTGCTCGGCGATCAGCCGCTCAAGCCGCTCGTTCGTCTCTCCCTGGCCCTTCTTCGCCTGAGTAAGAATCTGAGATTCCGTGCCGATGCCCATGCAGCGAAGGCTAGGCCGACGTGCAGGGTTCCTGAGGTTTCTCCGGGCTCTCGTGTCAAGAGTGTGTCACGAGAGCATCGAGAATCGGCAAAAGTGCTGGTCACAGGCTTGGTGACGGTGAGTCGGCCTGTAGGCGGGATTCTGTCGTCCGGCCCGTCGCCGGGTCGGGCGGGTGGCCATCCATCTGAGCGGTCCACCTGGGGACATCGGCCGGGCCGGCCGTCCCACGTTTGACCTTGCTCCGGGTGGGGTTTGCAGAGCCGTCCGGGTCACCCCGGGCGCTGGTGCGCTCTTACCGCACCGTTTCACCCTTACCTGTGACGGCTCCCGCTTGCGGGGGAGGCCGTCCATCGGCGGTTTGCTCTCTGTTGCACTTTCCTGCGAGTCACCTCGACTGGCCGCTAGCCAGCACCCTGCCCTGCGGAGTCCCGACCTTCCTCGACCGGGTCCTTGCCCGGCCGCGACCACCCGGCCGGCTCACCGTCACCTCCCAGTGTGGCAGACGGCGACGCGGGAGCGGTACCCCGGAAGCCGCCCTCGGGTCTGCGCCCCGGCGGATCTGCGCCCCGGCCGAACATGCCCACCCCCCGGTTGGCCCGCTGCGGAAGCGTGGCCGCCGGCGGCGGTCGCGCCCGGTGGTGTCAGGCGCGGCGCAGCCGACCGACCGTCCACTCCTGCTGGGTCTTCGTGGCCGCCTCGACGGGCCGGCCGCAGTCGGGCACCGGCACCTCGCGCAGCGGCACGACGTCGGCCTCCCACACGTCTCCGGCTCCGCCCGTCCCCTCGACAGCCAGGAGAACCGGTGCGCTTCCCCCCCGATCGTGGCCGCGTCGGCGCCGGTCGAGGAGACCCCAGCCGGTCCGGCGGAGGACCTCGCGTTCGAGCGCCTGCACGCGGGGCCCGCCGGGGAGGCCGGCGCAGCCCCGGTAGCGGTCCGCGACCTCGGCAGCGTCGCCCCGTCGCCACAGCACCTGCTGGACGAGGTCGGCGTCGGCGAACCCCCACACCGTCGCCTCCGGCAGGACGGCGAAGGTCGGGGCGAACCGGTGCCCGCCCGTGTGGCTGGTCCGCCAGCGGCGCACGGCGCGAGGAAGCTCGACCGACTCGAGTTTTTCGAAGAGGTCGGTTCCGAGCGACCCGCAGCACACGTCGCGCCGGCCGTGGGTGCAGACCAGGAGGTCGCGGGTCCCCGGGGCGAGAGCGGCGGCGCCGCCGGGGGTGTCGAGGAGGGTGGCGAGCGCGGCGCCCACGTCTTTGTCATACCTGGCCTCTCGACGTTCGAAGCCGGCGAAGCCGTCGCCGTTCGCCCCGGGGCGCGAAGGGGGGAGATGGGCGATCAAGGTCCGCCCACCGCCGGCATCGACAGGGACGAGCGCCTGGACCCTCACCTCCGGTCGCGCGAGAAGGCCTCGCACGTGGGCGATGGGAGGGAGATCCCCGACGTCGCGTGGCCACGGCAGGGGAACCTCTACGAGAAGGAAGCCCCGGTAGGAGCCGGCGCTACCCACCGGATCGAGTTCGGCGGCGCGCGCCCAGGCCGAGCAGCGAACGGAGGAGGTCACCGCTCCAGCGTAGGGGCGCGCCAGCGGCGAACCAGTGCCGCTGCGAGCACACCGGAGGCCAGCAGCAAGGCGCCGGCGAGCACCATGACCCAGTCGAGGCCCTGAGAGAAGGAGCTCGCCGCGGCCCCGACGACCTCGTTGACGATCCGGGTTATCTCGGGTGACTTGGGCAGCTGCGACGCCTGGGTGTTGACGGTGCCGGTGGTCACCGCGACGATGACCTCGTTGCGGTAGGCGGCAGGGAGGCCGGGGATCGCGGCCAGCTTGTGCAGCAGGTTTGTGGTCAGCTGCGCGTTGATGATGGCGCCGAGGATGGCGACGCCGGCGACGGCGCCGAGCTCGCGGCTGGTGTTGACTGCCGACGCGGCCATGCCGGATCGCTCCGCAGGAACCACCCCGAGCACGGCGGTGGTGACGGCTACCATGACCACGCCGAGGCCCGCGCCGACGAGTACCAGGCTCCAGCCGAACAGCGACACGTCTGAGTGCGGCGTGATGAGGGCGTTCGTTACCAGGATTCCACCGCCCGCGGTGACGCACCCGAGGCTCATCGGGATGCCGGGACCCATCCGCGCCACCCACCGCCCCGCCAGCGCCGAGGCGGTGATCATGGCCGCGGCCATCGGGGTGAAATCGACGGCGATGTCATAGCCGCTGGCCGTTCCGAGCAGCTGCACGAACAGCGGTACGAAGAAGAAGACCGAAAACGTGGCGAAGTAGCCCGTGAACGCCACCGTGTTGCCGACGGTGAAGGCTCGGTAGCGGAAGAACCGGAAGTCGAGCACCGGCTCCTGCGCCCGGCGCTCCACGAGAAGGAAGATCAGTCCCGCGACGACCGCCCCGGCGAACAGGAGGATCACCCACCATGCGCGATATCCGGCGGTTTCGCCGGCGATGGTGGCGAAGGTTGCCGCCGTCAGCGCGGTTGTCCCGAACAAAAATCCGCCTATATCGAGGCGACGGCGGGTCGGTGTCCTGGACTCGGGCAGGATCACGAGCACGCCGACGACGGCGGCCGCCCCCGCCGCGATGTTGAACACGAACACCGCCCGCCAGGACCACACTCCCACCAGCACGCCCCCGACGACGGGGCCAGCGGCCAGGGCGAGACCCGACACCGCCGACCAGACGCCGAGCGCCTGGGCGCGCTCCTCGCGCACCGGGTAGAGCTGGCGGATCATCGAAAGGGTGCCGGGCTCGGACGCGGCGGCGCCGATGCCCATGACGACGCGACCACCGATCAACATCCCGCTGCTCGTGGCTACGGCGCCGAGGATCGACCCGGCGGTGAACGTGACGAGGCCGAGCACCATGACGAGTCGCCGGCCCATGTGGTCGCTGAGGGTTCCGAAGACGAGCATCAGCCCGGCGAAGGTGAGGGCGTAGGAGCTGACCACCCACTGCAGAGCGGTCACTCCCGCGTGCAGGCCGGTCTGGATGCTGGCGAGGGCGGTGGCGACGATCGTGTTGTCGAGGAAGGTGACAAACAGGACGGCTGTCAGTATCGCCAGGGAAAGGCGTGGCCTGGTGGTGCCGTCATACGGACCCAACACGGACAGCAACCTACAGGCGCCGTCGCGACCGTGGTGGCAACGGCCGCGCGCGACGCGGTGTCAGCCGCCGAGGACTCGCGCTGTGGCCCGCCGGCCCGGCCGCTTGAGGACCTCGATGGCGTTGGGGAGTTGCTCCTTGATCTCGCTGTCGTGGGTCACGACCAGGACCTGGCGGAAGCGGCCCCGCAGGCGTTCGAGTGCGAGCAGCATGCGTGCTTTGCGGTCGGCGTCGAGGGGGCCGAAAACCTCGTCGAGCACGAGGAGTCCGACCGAGCCACCCGACTGGAAGTGGATGTGCTCGCTGATGGCCACCCGGAGCGCCAAGTTGGCGAGATCGATCTCCGATCCCGAGAAACGTTCCAGCCCGTAGAGCCGGCCCCCGTCGCTGATCTGCAGCTGGTAGGTGTCGGGGTCGACCTGCAGCTCCTCGTACTCGTGGTCGGTCAGCTCGCCGAAGAGCTCCGCGGCCTGCACCGCCAACCGGGGGCCCACCGACGCGACGACCGTGTTGCGGAAATCCGACAGCAGGTCGCTGACACGCGCCAGTTGGCGGGCCCGGTCTTCCAGGTCGGCGAGAGCCGCGTGCTGGGCGCGACCCTCGCCGAGGCGCCGGGCCGCGGCGTCGGCCTCGGTGCGGCTCCGGGCGGCGCGGAGGGCGGCTTCTCTCGCGGCGGCCGCCGCGGCGCGGCTGGCGGAGGCGGCCTCGGCGTGTGCGGCGGCCGCCTGGTCGAGTGCAGCCCGGTCGAAGCCGAGCGAGCGAACCTTGTCGCGGAGGGCGGTGACCTCCCCTTCGGCAGCCGCCGCCTTTTCCTCGTTCGCCGCCAGCGAGGTTTCCAGCGCCGGCCTCCGCTCGAGCCGGCCGCGGAGGTGGTCGGCCCGGCTGGCAGCCCGCCGTGCTTCGGCGACCGCCGGGCGAAGCTCGGCGACGGCCCGGGCGAGCTCCTGTGACGTCGGCGTCGCTGCGCCATCCCCGGACGGGGGGAGTGCCCGGTGGGGCGCCGCCGCCACCGCGGCGGCCCACGCGGTGCTGAACGCGGAGCGGGCTTCCTCGCGGCGCAGCGACGCCCGCTCCCATTCCTCGCGCGCGGAGCGGGCAGCGCCCACCTCAGCGACGAGCCGGTCGAGGGACCGCTGGGCGCTCCCGGCCCGGTCGCCGGCCGCAGCCAGGGTGGCCCCGAGAGCCGCGACACGCGCCTCCGCCTCGCGCACCTCCTCGGCGCGGTGCGCCTGAACCTGCTCGAAGGCGGCGCCGAGCGCCTGGCCGCACACAGGGCAGTCCGCTTCCCCCGACAGGGTCGCCGAGCGGGCGCGGAGCTGCCGGGCGCGGTCGAGCTCGGCGCCGGCGGCACGTTGGAGCGCTTCGAGGGCGGCGACTTCCTCCCGCGCGGCGGCCAGGGCGCCACGCGCCTCGTCGAGGGGGCCCTCCTCGGCGGGAGGCGGCTCGGGGGGGACGGCGAGGGCCGCCGCGGCTGCGGCGGCTGCGGCGGCCGCCTCCAGCGCCCGTAGCTCTTCTTCCGTCCCGGCCAGGCGGGCCGCGACCGGCTCTAGTAGAGCCAGCTCCGAGGCCTCTGCCGCGAGGGCCTCGAGCTCGGCACGCTGCTCCGCGATGGCCTCGATCGCCGAGTCCAGCTGCTGTCGGGAGGCGCGACCCTCGATCACGAGGGCGTCGTGCTCCTGGCGGCGACGGTCGTTGGCCTCCAGGTCTCTGCGCGCCCGCTGCTCGGCCTCCTCGGAGGCCTCCGCCGCGCGCTGCTCGTCGTCGGCGGCGGTGTCGGCGGCGTCTGCGGAGGCCGCCGCGTCGGCGGCCCCCACCTCCAGCGCGGCGACGTCGGGGAGAAGGCCGCGCAGCCGCCCGTGGTCGGCTTCGGACTGGCGGGCGTCCTTGCGGGCCGCGTCGCGGGCCGTGTCGAGCGGGGTGATGCCCAGCAGCTGGAGAACGAGCCGGCGGCGCTCCGCTGGCGACTGGTCGGAGAAGGCGGCGAGCTGATTCTGCTCGGCGAAGACCGAGGCCCGGAACGCCCCGTCGTCCATCCCGAGGATCGACTGCAGGTACCGCTCGGCGTCACGGGTGCCTGTGGACATGACCGCCCCGTCGCAGTGCGCCTCCACCTGGGCGGTGGCGTTGACCCCGTGCAGCGTGCGCCGGACGAGGTAGAGGTGGCCCTCGTGCTCGAACTCGACCTCGGTCACGCAGTCCCCGCCCACCCCCGACGAGCGGATCTGTTCTCGGGTGGTGCGGGCCCTTCCCCACAGGGTGAAGAGGACGGCTTCGAGGAGGGTGGACTTGCCCGAACCGTTCGGTCCGTAGATCCCGACCAGGCCCGGCGGCAACTCGAGCTCGAGCTCGTCCTCGTAGACCCGGAAGTTGCGCAGGTACAGGCGTGTCAGCAACACGGCGCACCCCCCTGGCCGGTCGCCCCGGCGGGGTCGGTGCCGGCGGCGGGGTCGGTGCCGGCGGCGGGGTCGGCGCCGGCGGCGTGGTCGGCGCCGGCGGCGGGGTCGGTGCCGAGGATCGCCCGGTCGAGGTAGTCGTGGCCGAGGCGGCGGACCTCGTCACGGTCCAGGCCGGTCAGATCCTGGCCGCCGATGTAGTCGTCCCACTGGCCCCCGAGCGTCGCCATGGTCGGCAGTTCGGCGTGAAGCGTCGTTGAGGCGAACTGCGGCTCCAGCCTCAGCAACAGACCCGCCGACGCGGCCTCCCGGATCGCTTCCATATCGAGCAGCCGGTACACCGCCGGGTCGACCCCCTCGAGGTACAGGCGGGCGACCGCCCCGATCGGTATGCCCCCGGCGCGGTCCACGATCAGCGCTTGCAGGTCGGAAGGGGACATACCGAGCGCGTACACGGACTCGAGAGTCACCAAGGGACGCCGCCCCCCGATCGGCACGTGCCTGCACTCACCCGTGTCAGTGTCGAGAACGACGATCCCCTTGGGCCTGTCGGGGTCGTCGGCGAAGCTGAAGGTGTCGGTCGACCCTGCGTACCATATCCCCGCGGAGACGGTCGTGAACGAGTGGTAGTGGCCGAGCAGCACCAGATCCGATTGCAGCCGGCCGGCGTCCACCTCGATCTCGTTGATGTCCGCGTGGCGCGGCTGCAGCTGCGTCAGGCGTGGATGGGTGAGGAGCAGGTTGGTGCGACCGGGATCCCTGCGGCGCGCGGCCTCGTCGAGGGCGTCGAGCGCCGCCTGGACGGTCAGCGTCTGGGGAACGGCATGGATGACCAGGCCCGCCATCTCGAAGCGCTCGTAGCCCAGGCGGTGGGCGAAGCGCATCTCCGGGAACCCGTCGGAGAGCGCGGAGTAAGGGCTGCCCGTGCCCGGGAGGCGGGGAGTGTCATGGTTGCCGCTGATCACCACGGCGCCGACGGCGTGGTCACGGATGCGCGTGAGCGCCCGCTGCGCCACCCGGTAGGAACGGTACGTCGGCCGGGGGTGGTCGAATACGTCTCCGAGCCACACGATCAGGTCCGGGGCCTGGGCGAGGGCCACCTCCACCGCCTCTTCGAACGACCGCTCGAAGTCGAACTCCCGCTGGTTGACGCCCCCCTCCGTCGTGAGGGGGTAGTACGAGCGACCCAGGTGGGCGTCGCCGATCGCCACGACTCGCATGCCGACCAGCAAACCAGACGGGTAGGACGAATACCAAGGATGTCGTTTATCCTTCCGGTCGTGGGAAGCCATCCCGGGACGGGCGCCGCCGGCGCCTCCGCTGAAATCGGCTACAAAGCCGCGCTCCGGGCGCGGCGGCGGTCGGGCGCGGCGTGCGCGGCGTTCGCCGCGGCGGCGGTGGCCGTCCGCCCCCGCCCCGATCCCCGCCGGTGGCTGCGCGGCGCCGCCGGCGAGCGGGCCACCGCCGAGCTACTCGAGCGCCTGCCGGCGCGCCGCTTCGCCGTCCTCCACGACCTGGCCGTCCCCGGCAGCCGTGCCAACGTCGATCACCTGGTGATCGGTCCGACCGGCGTGTGGGTCATCGACACCAAGACGACGACCGCGCCGGTCACCGTCCGCCGGCGATCCGTCCACTTGGGCGGCCGCCGCCTCGACACCGCTCCCGCCCGCTGGGAGGCGCACGTTGTGGCCGACCGGCTCGGTGTCGACGTTCGAGTGGTGGTCGCCGTGCACGGCGGGGGACTCCGCCGCCGGGGGGTACGCAGGCGGGGGGTGCTCGTGCTTCCGGCATCCCGTGTGGTGCGCCGGCTCCGGCGCGGCGGGCTCGGCGGGCTCGGCGGGGGCCGGCTCCAGCCGGCGGAGGTGGCGGCGCTGGCCGATCTCGCCCGCGCCACCTTCGAGCCCGCCGTACAGTCGGGCCGTACCCATGGCAAAAGACGAGGCCCCCATGGTTGACCGGTCCTCCATTGTTTCCGGTGTTTCCGGATCGCCGCCGGGCGGCGACGGGCTAGCCGCGCCGGCGACCCCGGCAGCGACGGTCGTGTGCCTGCGCGACGGCGAAGAGGGCCTCGAGGTGCTGATGGTGCGGCGCAGCAGCGGGGGGACCTACAGCGGGATGTGGGTCTTTCCGGGAGGGCAGGTGGACCCCGCCGACCTGCACGGCGCCGCCGGCGAGGTGGAAGTGGCCCGCCGTGCCGCTGTCCGCGAGGCCCGCGAGGAGGCCGGGCTGCGACTCGACGCCGCCCAGCTGGTGCCGCTCTCCTTCTGGATGCCGCCGGCAGAGGTACACCACCGCTTCGCCACGTGGTTTTTCGTGACGGCCGCGGCCGCCGCCGGTGACGTGGTGGTGGACGACACCGAGATCCGCGATCACCGCTGGGTGACGCCCTCTGCCGCGATGGCCGCCCGGGACGCGGGCCACATCGAACTGGTCGCGCCCACGTACATGACCCTCTGGTGGCTGAGCCGTTACGGCGACGTGGCGTCGGCGCTCACCGCCGCCGCGGCTGAAGCGCCCGAGCGCTACTGCACGAGGTTCGTCCGTGGCGCCCGCGGTGTCCCGGTCGCGGGGCTGTGGGAGGGTGACGCCGGCTACCGCGACAGCAACCTCGATCGGCCCGGACCCCGCAGACGCCTCATCATGGCTCCCGGCGGGTGGCGCGTGGAGATGTCGGCGCGCAACACCCGCGACCAGGGCGGGGAGGATCCGGACCGGCCACGCGGCCGCTAGTACTCTCGGATCCGCATGCCCGCACCCCGGCCACTGCCATTTGACCCGATTCGAGAGGCGCGGCGTCACTGGGACCAGCACGGCTGGGAGGACGCTGCGCCGGGCATGGCCGCCGTCACCTCGATCTTCCGCGCCCAGCAGATCTACCTCGCCCAGATCGACGCCGTGTTGAGGCCCCTCGGGCTCACGTTCGCCCGTTACGAGGTGCTGATGCTGCTCCGCTTCAGCCGCAGCGGCTCCCTCCCGCTCAACAAGGTGGGTGCGCGCCTCCAGGTCCACCCGACTTCCATCACCAACGCGGTCGACCGGCTGGAGGAGCAGGGGCTCATCCGCCGCGTGCCCCACCCCACCGACCGGCGCACCACCCTGGCCGAGATCCTCGAGGCGGGACGCCAGCTCGCCGAGAAGGCAACCGAGGCCGTCAACCGTGAGGTGTTCGTCGACCCCGGCCTCGACGCCGCGGATGCCGAGACGCTCATCGGCGTCCTCGAACGGCTGCGCCGCGGCGCCGGCGACTTCTCCTGAGACGCCCCAGCCGCCGGCGCCGCCGGCGCCGCCCGCCAGAGGCGCCCTGGCTCGAAGCGCGGTCCCACCCGCCGGTTCCCCCGAACCGGCCGCTCAGTCGACGAGCGCGGAAACGTTCGCCGGCGCCGCCGGGCGGGCAGCCGGCGGCGGGGGAGTGTCGCGCACCAGGGCCGGGTAGTGGTCGATCAGCGCAGGCACGGCGAAGGGCGCCTCGAGGTTTACGATCAGGCACTCGCCGGGCATCAGTGTCTGGATCTCGGCTCCCTGGGCGCTGATGTCCTGCTTGGCGGAGGAGCGCAGCACGTTGCGGTCCTTCTCGTCGGCCAGGCCGAGGATGAAGAAGGTGTTGAACTGGCTGAGCAGCTCGTCATCGAGCAGTCGGGGCTGCTGGGTGACCGCGCACAGCCCGACCTTGAACTTGCGGCCCTCGCGCGCCACCCGCGGGAACACGTTGGACTCCCGGTCCTTGCTCGCCCCGAGAACCCTCTGGGCTTCCTCGAGCGCGACGGACACAACCGGCATCCGGCCGTGGCGCTCCTCGTCGTCGAGGTAGGCACCCTGCCAGGTCTCGAGGACGCGCCGGGTCAGCAACGACGCCACGAGCACCTCCTCGGTCGAGCCGAGTCCGCTCACGTCGACGAGGACGACCTTGCCGGAGAGCAGGTCGTCCACGATCCGGCCGCCGGCGGAGAGGCCGGGGTCGGTGGCGATGCAGCGAAGGTCGACGATCCGCCGGGCCCGGCGATGAACCACCTGCAGGGTATTGAGCGCCACCCGCGACGAGAGCTCCACCTCCCGGAACCCCGGCAGGTCGTCGACACGCGCGAACTGGGCGAGCCAGGCGAGGCCCTCGCCCCCGTAGTGGCGCTCCAGCTCGTACACGGCCTCTTCCTGGGGGCGGGTCCACTCATAGGCGGTCCGCAGGTCGTCGACGGTGAGCTCCGCCAGGCTGACGCGCAGCGCCGAGGAGCCCGGCAGGGACCGGTTGGCGTACACGCGAAGCGCGTGCGCCGCCCACGGGTGGCGCGACAGGGCGTTGCGGTACTCGCCGTGGGGGTCGACGACGAGCAGTGCGTACCGTCCGTTGGCACGCATGACCCCGCCGGCCAGGACCTGCATGAGGTTCGACTTGCCCATGCCGGTCGTCGCGAAGATGCCCACGTGGGTGCGCAGGCTGGCTCCAGGGATGCCGACGCGGAAGTCGACGACCGTCTCCCCGCTGCGCAGCCGGCCAACCGGGAGGTCCCCCATGCGCTCGCGCAGAAATGCGAAGTCCTCGGCCTGGGGTGCCACGACCGCCGAGAACTGGCTCGGCAGGCTCTTCGGCTTGCGGAACACGGTCCGCGTCCCGCCCGCCACCGGATCGGCGGGGGCCAGGTAGCCGAGGCAGCGGCACTCCGCCACCCGGTAGGTGCGGCGCTCCTGCTCGTGCAGCGGGTGCATGCCGGATTCGCCCCGGGCGTCGTCGGCGAGGAGGGTCCCCGCCACCCGCTCCGCCCAGCCGGGCTCGCGGTGCTCGGTGCCGTAGGTGACGTCCACCACCCGGAAGAGGTAGCGGCGGTCGGTGGCGGCGTCCACACCGACCAGGAGCTCGCCGAGGAAGAGGTCCTCGTCGGGCGCGGCCCGGAACGTCCCTTCCAGCACGTTCCGGCCGAAGAGCCGGCCCTTGGGGAGGGCGCCGGCGGGGCGGGGGGACTCCTGCACGCCGCCCAGTGTGCCAGCCGCGGGCGACACCCCCGGCGATCCCAGCCGCTCCGACCGCGGCCGACCGGTCAGGAGCGTTCCATGAGCCGATGGCGGTCCGTGAAGGCCCGCTCCTGTACGTCGGGCGGCACCCCGGCGCGGTCGAGCACGGCCTGCATCTCCGACCACACCTCGTCGCGCACCCAGCCCGGACAGGCGGCCAGGCGGTCGGCGACGCTCAACGGGTAGGGGTAGCCCGGGAAGGCGGCGTCGTCGGACAGCGCGGAGAGCAGCCCGAGGGCCGCCTCCGCGTCGGCGCCGGAGGGGAGGTCGACGCGGAAGGAGAAGCGGGCGTCGGGGTCGAGCCGTGCCACCACCACCTGGATGCCCGGCGCCACATCCGGGCGGGTGTGCGCTACCGGCACCCACCAGCAGCTGCGCGGCCCCAGTTGAGCGTCGGCCAGACGCTCCAGGTGCCCCAGCAGCGGCGCCCCGCCCCAGGAGAGGGACGTGTGCTTGGTGACGGCCGCGACGAGCACGCCTCGTCCGGCCGCCGTGCCGAGCAGATCGGAGAGCCACGCCGCCGGGATGCGCCAATCCGGCTGCAGGTCCCCGTCCACGAGGACGACGGCGCCGCGGTCGGCGGCCTCCACCGAGGCGCGCACCGCGCTCCATTCGCCCCAGTCCCGCAGCAGGTTGATGTCGACGGGGCTGCCCGCCGGCACCGGGGCACCCGACGCCGCCAGCGAGCGGCGCTCCTCCCCCAGGCCGAGGAGATGGGCGCGGACATCCCCCTCGTCCTCCACCACGATGCGGCCCTCCCGCCAGCGCGCCGTCGCGGCGCGGGTGACGTACACCTGGAGGCAGCGGGCGTCAGCGACCAGCGCCTGGCCGCCGTCGACCGCCCAGACGTCCGCCGGCTGCTCCGGGGATCGCCCCAGTGGGCGCAGTTGCAGCGCATGCTCGAAGGCGAGGTCCCCGCCGCCAGGCTCCCGCAACCCCTCGCCGCCGGCGGTGAGCAGCCGGGCGAGCCTGGCCGCGGCGGCGGGAACGGACGCGTCCGGATGCAAAGCGCCAGCCATCGGGGAAAATGTTGTCATGCCTCGCGCGATTTGGAGCGGATCGGTGAGCTTCGGGCTCGTCAACGTGCCCGTCAAGCTTGTCACCGCAACCTCCCCCAAGGACGTGCGCTTCAACCTGCTCCACGACGCCGACGGCGCCCGCATCAACCAGAAGCGGGTGTGCTCCCTCGACGGCGAGGAGGTGCCCTTCGAGCACATCGTCAAGGGCTACGACGTGGGGGGCGGCCGTTACGTGGTCATCTCCCCCGAGGAACTCGCCGCCATCGACGTCGAAGCGACCCGCACGATCGACATCGAGGAGTTCGTCGACCTCGCCGAGATCGACCCGGTGTACTTCGAGCACAGCTACTACCTGGTGCCCGACGGCCGTGCCGAGAAGCCCTACGCGCTCCTGGTGGAGACGATGGCGCGTTCGGGGAAGGTGGCCGTGGGCCGTTTCGTGCTGAGGACCAAGCAGTACCTGGCGACGCTGCGGGCCCGCGACGGTGTCCTCCTGCTGGCGACGATGCTCTACGACGACGAGGTGGTGCAACCCGCCGACCTCGAGGTGCCCAGCGCCGCCGAGGTCCGGCCTACCGAGAGGGAGCTCAGCATGGCCGCCCAGCTCGTCGAGTCCCTGTCGGCGCCGTTCGCCCCGCCCAAGTATCGCGACGACTACCGGGAGAAGGTGCTGGCGCTCATCGAAGCGAAGGCGGAGGGGGAGGTCGTCGTGCAACCCGAGGCGCCGGCCGCCGCGGCGCCGGTCGTCGACCTGATGGAAGCCCTCGAGGCGAGCCTGGCGAGGGCCAGGAAGCACACGGCCTGACGGGCCTCCGGTCGCCGCCGCCCCGGCATATTGCGCCGTGCTCGGCCCGGCGCACCGTGCGGCTTCAGAAATCGAGGGCGCTCAGCTCCGGGTACCAGCGTCGGGCCTTGTCGGTCGCGTCCCGCCAGCGGTCGCGGCCGGCCGGGCGGTCCGAGGGCTCGAGCACCAACCGCGGCGACCACGTCGCCGCCACCGCGTCGGTGTCAGCCCAGGTCCCGACCGCCAGCCCCGCCAGGAAGCCGGCCCCGAGCGTCGTCGCCTCCAGCTGCGGCGACACCTCCACCGGCCGCCCGCACGCGTCGGCCAGCGCCTGCAAGAAGACGGCGTTGGCGCTCATGCCGCCGTCGACGCGCAGACGCGCGACGTCGACCCCGGCGTCGCGCTCGGCGGCTTCGAGGAGATCCGCCCCCGAGTGGGCGACACCTTCGAGAACCGCCCGCACCAACTGTGGCTTTCCCGTACCCCGGGTGACTCCGAGGACGGCGCCGCGCGCTCCGAAGTCCCACTGCGGGGTGCCGAAGCCGAGCAGCGCGGGAACCATCACCACGCCGCCCGTGTCCTCGCACGCCGCCGCAGCCGCTTCGGAGTCGCCGGCGCTCCCCAGGATGCCCAGGTCCTCCACCAGCCAGTCCAGGGCGCTGCCGGCGGTGAGCATGATCGCTTCGACACCCCATGTCAGCGTTCCGGCCTGACGCCAGGCGACGATGGGGAAGCATCCGGCGGGGCCGCGCGCCGCGAAAGACGGCCGCTCGGACCCGGTGCAGACGTCGAGCATCGCGCCCGTGCCGAAGGTCGCCTTGGCCAGCCCCGGCCGGGTGCAGCCCTGGCCGATCAGGGAGGCCTGCTGGTCGCCGACGAGGCCGCACAGCGGCGGGGTACCGGGCAGGGCGGAGGCTTCCCCGAGGTATCCCGACGAGTCGACGACGCCGGGCAGGGCGCCGAGGTTGATCCCCAGACGCTCGGCGGTGTCCGGCTTCCAGCCGCGCCCATCGCGCTCGAAGAGGCCCGTGACGGCGGCGTTGGAGGGGTCGGTGACGTGTAGCCGGCCGCCGGTCAGCGTCCATGCCAGCCACGAGTCGACCGTGCCGACCTTCGCGTCCGTGCGGGCCGCGGGATCGAGCCGGTCGAGCAGCCAGGCGAACTTCGTGGCCGACTCGCTGGGGGAGAGCCGCAGGCCCTGGGCCTGCAGCTCCAGGCATCGGCCCGCGGTACGCAGATCCTGCCAGCCGAGGCCTGGCCCGAGGGGTGCTCCGCTGCGACCGTCCCACACGACGGCCGATGCGCGCTGGGCGGTGACGCCCACGGCGTCGACGGGTCCGCCGCCGTCGAGCGCGGCCCGGGCCGCCTCGACGGCCGCGGCGGCCATGGCGGCGGGGTCGAACTCGACGAGGCCCGGCAGGGGCACGCTCGGCGGGAGGGGCCGGCGCTGGACGTGGTCGACGGTGGCATCGGCGTGCACGATGGCCGCCCGCACGCTGCTCGTCCCTACGTCGATCACCAAGATGCTGATGGCACTCCCCTCCTCGGCGGCCGGCGGCCGGGTCGAACTGGTGGTGCAGGGTTTGCAGGACGCGTGGCGGGCCGGCAGAGCCGCCGGCGCTAGGCGGAGACCTCGCCGAAGGGCGACGATAGACCAAGCTTGCCGGGGTTGAGCACTCCGGCGGGATCGAGGGCGGCCTTGACGGCGCTCAGCACGTCGAACGCCGGCCCCAGGTGCTGGCGGAGGTAGCGGGAGCGGTTGAGCCCCACGCCGTGGTGATGCGACAGGGTGCCGCCGGCGGCCGCCGTGGCGGACATCACCGCGTCCCACGCCTGGCGGTAGTACGCCTCGGCGGCTCCCTCCCCCGGCGCCGGCCGGCCGGCGAGGGTGAAGTACAGGCAGGCGCCGTCGGAGTAGGCGTGCGACTGGTGCGCCGAGACGGCGATGGTGCCCTCGAGGGCTGCCACGGCGCCCACCGCGGCACGGTACAGGTCCGGCAGCGCCCTCCACGAGGCCGCCACCTCGATGGTGTCGGCGACGATGCCCTCGCGGACCAGCGACTCTAGGGGGGGCAGGTCGTTGCGGTGAGCGAGCCAGCGGTCAGCCATCGCCTCGTCCATCGGGGTGGCGCCGGCGCCGGCGCACTCGTCGGCGACCACCCCCATGACGGCGTCGATCAGCACCGGGTCGCCCTCGTCGGCGACGACGAGCAGAGCGCCCCCGCTCACGCCGAAGGACCGGGCGGACTCCGTCGGGTCGTAGAGGCGCAGAACTGCCGGAGTGGCGCCGCGCCGGAGTACTCGCCGGCACGCCTCGAGTCCCGCCGGAAGGTCGTCGAAACGCCAGGCGGCGCGCCGCTCCGACGGGGGCGCGGGGTGGACGCGAAGGCGGGCGCCCGTGATCACGCCCAGGGTGCCTTCGCTCCCGACGAACAGCTGGGTGAGGTCCGGGCCGGTCGCGGACCGCGGGGCCGTCCCGCCGGTACGTATCAGGCGGCCATCGGCGAGGGCCACCTCGAGGCCGGCGACCATGTCCTCGATCTTCCCGTAGCGCGTCGAGTACTGGCCTGCTCCCCGGCACGCGATCCACCCTCCCACCGTGGACAGGGATATCGATTGAGGCCAGTGACCGCAGGTGAGGCTCCGTTCGCGCAGCGCGTCCTCGAAGGCGTCGCCGAAGGTCCCGGCCCGCACGTCGACGAGCAAGGACGTGTCGTCGACGGCCACGATCCCCTGCAGGGCGGTGAGGTCGAGGGCGACACCCCCGAAGACCGGCACGCAGCCGCCGCACACCCCGCTGCGGCCGGCGCCGGCCGTGACGGGCACCGAAGCGTCCGCGCAGGCGCGGAGCACGGCGGCGACCTGGGCAGCGTCGGACGGCCGGGCGACGGCGGCGGGGAGCGCCGGCGCCACGCCGCCGACGGCCCAGACCAGCGCCAGGGGCCACCAGTCCCGCCCGGCGCCGACTCGACCCTCGTCGCTGGTGTCGACCGTCTCGCACAACCCGGAGAGGCGGCTGAGGAAGGCCTCGCCGACGGGCAACTCCCGTGCGAAGCGCGACGGGCGCCGGGCAGACGGCCCCCCGAGAGCGACAGGCACAGGCGTTCGAGCGTCCATGTCAGCCCAGCCGAGTGGTCCCCGGGGGGGAGCCTGCGCCGCCCCGAGCGTCCGGGCTGCCGGCGGGAGCCCCCGGGACGGTCGCAGCCGCCTCGCCCTCGAGTTGGGCGCGGAAGGTCGCGACCTGACGGGCCTGCTCAGCGGCATCCCATCCGAGCTCGCCCGCCACGAGCGCGGCCACCTGCCCCGCCGCCGCCCATGCGGCGGCCCTGTCGAGCATGGCGGCGCGGGTCCGCCGCGCCAGGATGTCGTCGAGCGTGCACGCCATCTCGTGACGCGCCGCGTAGACCGCCTCGGCCCGCAGATAGGGGAGGCCCGCGACCAGGGGACCCGCCAGGGAGGGATCTTCCTTGCACAGGCCGAGCACCTCGCCGGTCTCGCTGCCATGCCGGCCGGCGAGGTGGGCGAAGCGCTCCGGGCTCACGTCGCCGGGCGCGCCCCCCGCTGGAGCCGGCGGTCCCTCGGCGCCGAGGAGCCGCAGGTGGCGTGTCGGAGACGGTGGTACCCGGCGCGCCGGGGGCAGCAGCCGGGCGACAGCATCGACGGTGCCGGCGGCCATCAGACGGTAAGTGGTCAGCTTGCCGCCGGTCACGGTCACCATTGCGTCGGGCGACGTGGTCACCGAGTGCCGCCGGGAGAGATCGGCGGTGCGTGCGCTCCGCGCGTCACGGATCAGCGGGCGCAGACCCGCCCACGTACCGGTCACGTCGTCGGGCGTCAGCGCCGCGGACGTCCACGCGTTGACCGCGCCGAGGAGGTAGCCGATGTCCTCCGGGCCGCACTGCGGGTCCTCGAGTGGCCCCTCGTAGTCAGTATCGGTGGTCCCGACGTAGGTGAACCGGCCAGGCCCCGCGGGACCGGTCGCCTCGTCGGCGGCCCAGGGGACGACGAAGACCGAGCGCCTGTCGCCGGGGACGGCGAGGACTGTGGCGTAGTCGCACGGGAGCTTGTCGGCCGGCACCGCGACGTGGATGCCCTTGGCCGGGCGAATGGAGACCGGGCTGCGCGCACCTCCACCGGCGAGGAGGGCGACCTGCTCGGACCACACGCCGGAGGCGTTGACCACGACGTCGGCGTGGACCGTCGTGCCGTCTGCCAGGCCCACCCCGGCCACCCGCCCGTCCTCCTCCACGAGCCGGACCACCGGAGTGTGGTTGGCGATCACGGCGCCGTGCGCGGCGGCGGTACGCGCCACGGCGAGCGTGAGCCGGGCGTCGTCCGCCTGGGCGTCCCAGTACAGGAACGACGCCACGAGCCGGTCCGCCTTCAGGACCGGGAAGTGGGCCCGGGCGTCGGCCGCGCTGATCCGGCGGTGCCGTTTGCCGATGCGGATGCCCCCGGTGACGTCATAGAGCCACAGCGCCGTGGAGTACGCCTTCGCCACCCCCTCGGCCACCACCCCGTTGCGACCGAAAAGGGGGATCAGGAACGGCAGCGGGTGCACGAGGTGCGGGGCGTTGTCGAGGAGGCGCTGGCGCTCGTGGAGGGACTCGTAGACCAGGCGGTAATCGCGCTGCTGCAGGTACCGCAAGCCGCCGTGCACCATCTTCGACGACCGGGACGAGGTGCCCGATGCCAGGTCGGCGGCCTCGACGAGCGCGGTGCGCAACCCTCGGGCGGCTGCGTCGAGGGCGACCCCGCACCCGGTTATCCCGCCCCCGATCACGAGGACCTCGAAGCGCTCGGCCGCGAGACGCGTGAGGGACTCGCTCCGGTCGAAGGGCGACGACGCCACGACGAACACCGTAGCGACGCAACAACGCACCCCGTGACCGGAGGAACAGCGACGAAAAGACAGCGGCAAGGGGTTACCAACAACGATTGTTAGGTGATAAGGTTTGTAGCTGTGAAGCCTCCCGTCGAGATGGCCCGGCTGTTCCGAGAGCGGGGTCTCAAGATGACCCCCCAGCGCGAGTGCATTCTCGATGTGCTGAGGGGTGCCGAGGGTCACCCCAGCGCCGAAGCGGTGTACGCAGAGGCGCGTGCCCGGATGGCGACCATGTCGCTGAAGACCGTCTACCAGACCCTCAACGATCTGGTGGCGATGGGCGAGATCCAGCAGCTCGACCTCGGCACGGGCGCGAGCCGCTTCGACCCGAACGTCGACGTGCACCACCACCTGGTGTGCACCTCGTGCGGCAAAGTGCGCGACCTGTACGCCGACTTCCGCTCGATCGAGGTACCGCCGGGCGCCAGCCAGGGCTTCACGGTTGGTAGCGCGGAGGTCGTCTTCCGGGGACTGTGCGCCGAGTGCCAGGGCGCCGCCCTGGCGCGCTGATGGACCCTCCGCGTCGGCTGTCCAGACGATGCCCCCGCACCTGCCATGATCCCACCAACCAGAGAGACACAAGGAGTTCACGATGCCTTCCTTGAAGGACACGCAGACCCACAACAACCTGAAGACGGCGTTCGCCGGCGAGAGCCAGGCCAACCGGCGTTACCTGTACTTCGCCCAGAAGGCCGACGTCGAGGGCTACCCGGATGTGGCCGCCCTGTTCCGCTCGGTCGCCGAAGGCGAGACGGGGCACGCCTTCGGCCACTTCGACTTCCTCGCCGAGGTCGGCGACCCGGTGACCGGCGTCGCGGTGGGCGAGACCTCCGACAACCTGAAGTCGGCGATCGAGGGCGAGACCTACGAGTACACGGAGATGTACCCGGGTTTCGCCAAGACCGCCCGAGATGAGGGCTTCGACGCCATCGCCGAGTGGTTCGAGACCCTCGCCAAGGCGGAGAAGAGCCACGCCGGCCGCTTCACCAACGGTCTGGCCAACGTCACCTGAGGTTCCGGCGCGCCGGAGGGGCGCCGGAGGGGCGCCGGCGGGCGTGCGGAGGCGGGTGCGAAAAGCCGCGCTGGGTGCGTTTGGCCGTCACGGACGCGGTCAAGCGCACCCGCCCGCCGGCATCACGCCCCGCCCGCCGGCATCACGCCCCGCCCGTCGGCATCACGCCCCGCCCGCCGGCATCACGCCCCGCCCGCCGGCATCACGCCCCGCCCGCCGGCACCACC
>JAJYLA010000055.1 GCA_021788115.1 Actinomycetes bacterium
TCCGCGAGGTCTCCGTTGCCGGGCGAGCGCAGCGTCGAGATCGGCCGCGCCGAACCCCCAGGGGACGCCCGGAAGGTAGCGACCTGGCTCGAAGTTGCGCGTGTCGAACGCGTGGAGCGGATGCTCCACGAGCACTGCGCCAGCCGCTGCGTGCGCCTCGGTGCCCTCGTCGGCGACCCGTGCCGTCTGGTCGATCACCTCGAGCAGCTCGAGCACGGGGACCGCCGGCGGAAGGGGTGTGTTCTGGCGTTCGTCCCGGCCGGTGAAGGTGACGACGAGCGCATCCTGTGCGGCGAGCAGGGCATCCAGGAGGAGCTGGCGGTCCTCGGCACGAGGGTCGCGCTCCCCGACCACGGGGAGGCGCGCGAGCACGTCGTCCCCGTCGGGGGCGCCCCCACGGGGAAAGGCGTCGTGGTCCAACCCGACGAGGCAGACCACTCGGTGCGGGATCGAGCGCATGGGCACCATCGTGCACACGGTGATCCGGCCGGTCCGGAAGTTGGCCCTCCCGGGTTGTGCCCCGAGGCGATCGGAGAGGAGGTCCTGCACCTCGGCGAGCGAGAGTCGGGCCCCGCCTGCCCCGCCGGCCCCGCCGGGGCCCCCACGGCTCTCGGGCGGCCCGCCGGCCGTCCCCCCCATGGGCCGACGGAGACGTCGCCGTCGCAGCTGCTGGGTATCGTCGACCTGTGACATCGAGCGACAGGGCGGCGCGCGCCGAGGAGCTGCGCAGCCTGATCGAGTACCACAACCAGAAGTACTTCGTCGAGGACAACCCGGAGATCACCGACGCGGAATACGACGAGCTCATCGCGGAGCTCCGGCGGATCGAGTCGGAGTCCCCCGAGCTCGCCGCCGGCTCCCCCCTCGCCGAGGTCGGCGGCGGTCTGTCGCCGCTGTTCGCCGAGGTCCACCACCTGACCCCCATGATGTCCCTCGACAAGACGACCAGCTACGAGGAGTTGCTGGCGTGGGGCCGGCGGATCGACCGCTTCATCTCCGGCGCGGTGGCCTACACGTGCGAGCTGAAGATCGACGGCCTCGCCATGAGCCTCCTATACGAGGGAGGCCGGCTGACCCGCGCCGCGACACGAGGCGACGGCGTGGTGGGGGAGGACGTCACCGCCAACGTGCTCACGGTCGAGGCCATCCCCCGGACCCTCGCCGGGGCGGCCCCCGACCTCGTCGAGGTCCGCGGTGAGATCTACATGCCGATCGCCGCCTTCGACGAGCTCAACCGCAGGCAGGTGGAGGCGGGAGCCCGCTCGTTCATCAACCCCCGCAACGCGGCAGCCGGGTCGCTGCGCCAGAAGGACCCGAAGGTGACGGCGGAGAGGGAGCTCGGCTTCTGGGCCTACCAGCTGGGGGCGGTGCAGGGCGGCCCCCGGTTCACCGCCCACATGGCGACGCTCGAGTGGATGCGCCAGGCCGGGCTGCCGGTCAACCCCAACATCGAGCTCGTCCACGGGCTCGACGAGGTCGACCGCTACTGCCGTCACTGGCTCGACCAGCGCCACAGCCTCGGCTACGAGATCGACGGCGCGGTGGTCAAGGTCGACGACCTCGTGCAGCGGCGGGAGCTGGGTGCCACCTCGCGGGCGCCGCGCTGGGCCATCGCCTACAAGTTCCCGCCCGAGGAGAAGTCGACGCTGCTCAAGGACATCATGGTGTCGATCGGCCGTACCGGCAAGGCGACGCCGTTCGCCGTGCTCGAACCGGTTGTCGTCGGCGGCGCACGGGTGTCGCTCGCGACCTTGCACAACGAGGACCAGGTCCGCGCCAAGGACGTCCGCCCCGGCGACACCGTCGTGGTGCGCCGGGCGGGCGACGTCATCCCCGAGGTGCGCGGCCCGGTCCTGCCGCTGCGGCCCGACGGCCTCGCCCCCTGGGCCTTCCCCGACCGCTGCCCTGTGTGCGGCGAGCCGCTGGTGCGCCTGCCGGGGGAGAGCGACACCTTTTGCGTCAACGCCGACTGCCCCGGCCAGAGGGTGCAGAGGATCAGCCACTTCGCCTCGCGGGGAGCCCTTGACATCGAGCACCTCGGGGAGCGCACGGTGCGGCTCTTCGCCGGCGCGGGTCTCCTCCACGACGTCGCGGACATCTACGGACTCGACTACGAGCGGATCGGGACCTTCGAGGGATGGGGCGAAACCTCCGTCGCCAACCTGCGCGCCGCCATCGAGGCGTCCAAGCACCGCCCGCTCGCCAACCTGCTCGTGGGGCTGTCCATCCGCCACCTCGGGTCCACGGGAAGCCTGCTGCTCGCCCGCCACCTCGGTCATCTCGACCGGATCATGGCCGCCTCCGCCGACGAGATCGCCGCCGTCGAGGGGATCGGGCCGGTCATCGGGGCGAGCGTCGCCGGCTTCTTCGCCCTGCCGACCAACCGGGACGTCGTGGAGCGCCTGCGTGCGGCGGGGCTCAACTTCGAGGGCCCCGCCGCCCCCGCAGTCCCCCAGGTTCTCGCCGGAGCCTCGGTGGTCGTCACCGGCACCCTGAGCGGGTGGTCGCGTGAGGAGGCGGAAGAGGCGATCAAGGCCCGCGGCGGCAAGAGCCCCGGCGCTGTTTCGAAGAAGACCACGGCCGTCGTCGTCGGCGCCGACCCGGGCGCGGCGAAGGTCACCCGGGCGGCGGAGCTCGGGGTCCCCATGCTCGACGAGGACGGCTTCGCCCGCCTGCTCGAAACCGGGGTGCTGCCCTGAGCCCCGCCCGGCCGGCCCCCCGCCCCGCCGGCCTCCCGCCGGCGCCAGGGTCCGCGTGACGGAGAAAACGCAGCGGTAGCCTTCGGGCGTGGCGATCTCGCGCATCACCGACTCGGTGGGGCGCGTCCTCGGGGACCGGTACCGCCTGATCCGCCCCGTCGGGACGGGCGCCTCGGCTCACGTCTACGTCGCCGAGGACGTCGACCTCCGCCGGCAGGTCGCGATCAAGGTCCTGCACCCGGGGCTCGCCCAGGACGAGGCCTTCCTCCGGCGCTTCCGGGCCGAGGCGCAGGCCGTCGCCGCGCTGCGCCACCCCAACATCCTGCGGGTCTACGACTGGGGCGAGGACGACGGCTCGCCCTACCTGGTCATGGAACTGCTCGCGGGTGGGAGCCTCCGGTCCCTGCTCGACCGGGGACAGCTGCTGTCCCCCGCCCAGGCGGTCGCGGTCGGCGCGGACGCGGCGCGGGCCCTCGACTACGCCCACCGGCGGGGGCTGGTCCACCGCGACATCAAACCGGCGAACCTGATCTTCGACGACGAGGGCCGCCTGAGCGTGGCCGACTTCGGTCTGGCCCGGGCGCTCGCGGAGGCCACCTGGACCGAACCCGCCGGCGCCGTCGTCGGCACGGCGCGCTACGCCGCGCCGGAGCAGGTGCGCGGCCAGGTCCTCGACAGCCGGGCGGACGTCTACGCCCTGGCGCTGGTCCTCGCGGAGGCGATGACCGGCAGTGTCCCCTTCGCCGCCGACACGACGCTCGGCACGCTCATGGCGCGCGTCGAGCAGCCCCTGCGGATGCCGGCCGACTTCGGGCCCCTCGGGGCGGTGCTCGAAGCCGCCGGCACCGTCGATCCCGCCGGCCGGCTCGACGCGGCCGGCCTGGTCGCCGCCCTGGAGGGGGTGGCCGCCGCCCTGCCGCCGCCCGCCGCCCTGCCCCTCGCCGGGGCGTTCCCGGCGGACGAGGTCGAAGTCGACAGCGACCCGACGGACTACCCCGGCCGCCCCCGCCTCTTCGACGTGGCGGCCATCGACGACGCGGAGCTCCTCCCGGCGGGCAGCGGCCATCCACACGACCCGCCGTCTGCGGCCCCCGCCGCCTTCGCCGGCGGCCGCAGAGGCGCAGGGACGTCTTCCGGTCGCCCGCCGCCGGCCCCCGCGCTCCCCCCGGACCGCATCCCGCCGGCACCACCGCGCCGCCGGCGGCGGTGGCCGAGGCGGCTCGCCGTCCTCGTCGTCGTCCTGGCCGTGCTCGCCGGAGGCGCCGCCGCCGCGCTCGTCGAATCCGGGAGGCTCACCCCCTCGCATCCCGTGCCGTCGCTGGTCGGCCGCGACCTCGCCTACAGCGAGGCGGAGCTCCGCCCCCTCCACCTGCACCTGAGGGTGACGGCGAGGTCCTACGACGCACGGGCCGCGGCGGGCACCGTGATCTCCCAGACGCCGGCGCGCGGCCGTCTCAAGGAGGGCAAAACCGTTTCGGTCGTCCTGTCCCTGGGGCCCCAGCCCGTGCCCGTGCCCTCCCTGCTCCGCCTGACCCGCGACGCTGCCGCCGCCGTCCTGCACACCCTCGGCCTGGACCTCGGCACCGTGACCCCGAAGGCGAGCATGACGGTCCCCGCCGGGCAGGTGATCAGCAGCAACCCCGACAGCGGTACGCTGCTGCCCGGCCAGAAGGTCGCCGTCGTCATATCCAGCGGCAAGCCCACCGTCGCCGTCCCGGCGCTGTCGGGCGCCGCCGGTCAGTCCTTCGCGGCGGCCAAGGCGGACCTGGCGGCGGCCGGCCTCGTCGCTGTGGAGACCGACCGCTACAGCGACACCGTCCCCAAGGGCCAGGTGATCTCGACCCAGCCGGCCACCGGCACGACCGTGACCGTGGGCGACCAGGTCACCGTGGTCGTCTCCAGGGGACCCCACCTCGCGCAGATCCCGTCCGTCAGGGGTGACTCCGTGGGCACGGCGGCCGAGGTGCTTGCCGGCGATGGCTTCCAGGTCAGCGGAGTCACCGGCAGCCCCATCGGCACCGTGACCGGAACCGTCCCCGCGGCGGGCGTCTGGGTGCACTACGGCTCGGCCGTCCAGATCGTGACGGGCTGAGCCGGGGAGCTACCTTTCAGGCGTCATGTGCACCGGCATCGGTATCGGGAAAAAGGTGGGGGGTTCGCGGTGAAGCAGTATCCGTTTCTCAGTGAGGAGTGGCTGGCCGCGGCCCGCAAAATTCGCGCCGAGTACAGGGGCAAGACGGCGACGATCCCCGTGTCTGTACGGATGAACCAGATCATCGACGGGGTGCCCTTCGGCGACGGTGTCATCCACGCGCACGTGGACACGTCCTCGGGGGACCTCGAGATCGAGACCGGCCATCTCGAGTCGCCGGATCTCACCATCACGATCAGCTACGAGACCGCCAAGGCGATCCTCGTCGATGGCGACGCCCAGGCGGCGATGCAGGCGTTCCTCGGCGGGCGCATCAAAGTCGACGGCGACATCACCAAGATGATCGCCTTCCAGAACACGAGCATCGGGGCCGCCGCCGACCCCGGGGCCGCCGAGCTCGCGCGGCGGCTGCAGGCCATCACGCTGTAAGGCGGTCGGGCCGCAGGGCACGCCGCGCGGCCGCCTCCCGCTCCGCTGCCGGAGAGTCGAGGGGGCGGCGGCACCGGCAACGGCTGGGGATCGCTGCCTCAGCACGCCGCCCCCCTCGACTCCCGGGCCGCCTCATCGTAGGCCATCCGCGGCTAGCCGCCCGGGAGGTCGGCGACGTCCGGGCGCCGGCGCCGCCCGGACGGCGGGAATCCTGACGGCGTGTCGCGGCGGGCGGCCGGCCGCGGGTCGCTTAGCATGCAGGCATGGCGACCCGCATCTCGGCAAGCGACGTCGCGCACGTGGCCCGCCTCGCCCGGCTGGAGCTGACCGGGGAGGAGCTCGACCGCTTCACGGGCCAGTTGGGAGCCGTGCTCGAGCACGCCCGCGACGTCGAGGCTCTCGACGTCGCCGGGGTGCCGCCGACGGCGCACCCGCTGCCCCTCGTCAACGTGCTCCGCGACGACGTGGTCACCCCGAGCCTCGACCGGGACGAGGTCCTCGCGCAGGCGCCGTCGGTCGAGTCCCACCGCTTCCGGGTCCCGCGTATTCTCGGGGAGGAACCGTGACCGCGGCCGGCATCGCCGCAGCCGTGCGGTCCGGGCAGCGCACGGCACGCTCGGTCCTCGAGGAGCACCTCGGGCGGATCGCCGCCGCGGAGGCGGATGTGCACGCCTTCAACCTGGTGCTGCACGAGTCGGCGCGCGCCGCGGCCGACGCCGTCGACGCGGCGGTCGCCGCGGGCCGCGACCCGGGTGTGCTCGCCGGCGTGCCCGTGGCGCTGAAGGACAACCTGTGCACCCGCGGGGTGCCGACCACCTGTTCCTCCCGGATTCTCGACGGCTGGACCCCCCCCTACGACGCCACGGTCGTCCGGCGCCTCGCCGCGGAGGGCGCCGTGGTCGTCGGCAAGACCAACCTCGACGAGTTCGCCATGGGCTCCTCCACGGAGAACTCGGCGTTCGGGGCGACGCGCAACCCGCACGACCTCGGCAGGGTACCGGGCGGATCGTCGGGGGGCAGCGCCGCGGCGGTCGCCGCCGGCTTCGCCGCGCTGGCTCTCGGCTCCGATACAGGCGGATCGATCCGCCAGCCCGCCGCCCTGTGCGGGGTGGTGGGCGCCAAGCCCACCTACGGTCTCGTGTCCCGCTACGGGCTGATCGCCTTCGCCAGCTCCCTCGACCAGATCGGCCCCTTCGCCGGCAGCGTCGCCGACGCCGCCCTCCTGCTCGACGCCATCTCCGGCCCCGACCCCCTCGACTCGACGTCCCTCAGGGACGCGCCCCCCCCGGCGTCGGCGCGCCTCGGCGCCGGCGTCGACGGGCTGCGGGTCGGTGTCGTCGCCGAGCTGGCCGCCGCGGAGGGGATCTCCGCAGACGTCGTGGCCCGCACCCGCGAGGCCGCCGACGCCCTCGCCGCCGCCGGCGCGAAGGTCGACGAGGTGAGCGTGCCCGCGGCCGTCTACGGCCTCTCCGCCTACTACCTGATCGCCCCAGCCGAGGCCTCGTCGAACCTTGCCCGCTACGACGGCGTCCGCTACGGCCTGCGCGAGCGGGGTGACCCCGGCGGTGCCGGCGACATCACCGACATGTACCTGAAGACCCGGTCGCGGGGCTTCGGGGCGGAGGTCAAGCGGCGGATCATGCTCGGCACCTACGCCCTGTCCGCCGGCTACTACGACGCCTACTACGGCAAGGCGCAGCGGGTGCGGACGCTGATCATCCGCGACTTCGCCGCGGCGTACGAGCGCTTCGACGTCCTTCTCGCGCCGACCGCCCCCTCGACTGCGTTCGCCCTGGGCGAGAAGACGGCGGACCCGATCACCATGTACCTCAACGACGTGTGCACGATCCCCTCCAACCTGGCCGGTCACCCGGCGATCAGCGTCCCGTTCGGCTGCGGCGACGACGGGCTTCCCGTCGGCGTGCAGGTGCTGGCGCCCGCCCTCGGCGAGACGGTGATGTTCCAGGCTGCCGCGGCTCTCGAGGCGGCCGCCCCGCCGGCCCACGTCCCGGTAACCCTGGGAGGAGGTGCGTCGCAATGAGCGCCGCGACGGCGGGGGACGCGCCCGCGGTGGCGTGGGAGACGGTGATCGGCCTCGAGGTGCACGCCGAGCTGCGGACCGCGACGAAGCTGTTCTGCGGCTGCCGCAACAGCTTCGGCGAGGAGCCGAACACCAACGTCTGCCCCGTCTGCCTCGGCCTGCCCGGATCGCTGCCCGTTCTCAACAAGGCGGCCGTCGAGTACGCCATGCGGATCGGCTCCGCGCTCCACTGCGGCATCCAGGCGTCCATCTTCCACCGCAAGAACTACTTCTATCCCGACATGCCGAAGGACTACCAGATCAGCCAGTACGACGTGCCGATCAACGTCGACGGCTGGCTGGAGCTCTCCGGCGGCGAGCGGATCGGGATCGTCCGGGCGCACCTCGAGGAGGACACGGGCAAGACCACCCACGTCGGCGGCGGGGGACGCATCCACGAGGCCGGCTACTCGCTGGTGGACTTCAACCGCGCCGGTGTTCCCCTCGTCGAGATCGTCAGCGCCCCCGACATCCGCAGCTCGGAGCAGGCCCGCTCCTACGTCGAGGAGCTTCGTGCGATCCTCGTCGCCACCGGGGCCTCGGACGGCAAGATGGAGGAGGGGTCGCTGCGGGTGGACGCCAACGTGTCGGTCCGCCCCGCCGGATCCGGCGGGTTCGGGACCCGCTGCGAGATCAAGAACATGAACTCGCTGCGCTCGCTCGGGCGGGCCATCGAGTACGAGGCCGCCCGCCAGGTCGCCGTCGTCCAGGGCGGCGGCGAGGTGGTGCAGGAGACCCGCCACTGGGACGAGGCGGCGGGGCGGACGGGGTCGATGCGCTCCAAGGAGGAGGCCTACGACTACCGGTACTTCCCCGAGCCGGACCTGGTCCCCGTCGACCCCGGCGAGGCGTGGATCTCGGCGGTCGCCTCGGCCCTCCCCCCGCTGCCGGCGTCACGGCGCGCGGCTGTGGCAGGCGCCTCCGGCATGGACGCCTCGTCCGACGCCGTCGCCACGGTGGTCCGCCTCGGCCTCGACCCCTTCGTGGAGGCGGTGGCCGGCGGGCCGGGTTCGCGCGAGAACGTGGCCGCGATCGCGGTGCGGCGCCTGGCGAACGAGGTGGCCGCCGAGATCGACTCGGTAGGGCGCCTCAGCCCCGCCTCCTTCGCCGCGCTGGTGCGCATGGAGGCGGACGGCTCGCTCACCGCAGCGCAGTCGCGCACCGTGCTCAAGGAGCTGCTCGCTTCCGGGGGCGAGCCGAAGGAGGTCGCCGGCCGGCTCGGTTTCGAGGCGATGGCGGCCGGCGACCTCGAGGCCGTCGTCGAGGAGGTCATCGCCGCCCACCCCGAGGAGTGGGCCCGGTTCCTGGCCGGCGAGGACAAGCTGACCGGGTTCTTCGTCGGCCACATCAAGGTGGCGACGGAAGGCAGGGCCAACCTCGGTGCGGCGTCCGCCCTGCTGCGCGCCCTCCGCGGCTGACGGCCGCGGGCCCGCCGCTCAGGCGGCCGGGGCGAGCGTGTAGCGCACCCTGCCGCGCAGGTCGGCGACCGTCACGGTCACGGTGCGGCGCACCCCGGCCACCGTCGCGCTGCAGGCGAACGTCCCTCCGACCTCGACCACCAGCACCGGGCGGCTCCCGCAGTCCAGGGAGGCGGGGGAGTGTGTCCGGGCCGCGATGTCGTGCTCGAGCTGCGCCGTGGCGCGGGCGACCGGGATGATGGCCGCGGACGGCTCGACGCGGAAGTGGCCGTGGGAGTCGGTGAGCGTGACGTCGAGCTGCAGCGGCTGCCCGTCGACGGTGGCGGTGCAGTGAAAGGTCCGCCCGGCGTCGAGCGGGACGCCGCCCGGGCAGGCGACGGCCGGCTTGGCCACCGGGTACTCGTGGGACAGCTGCGACGCTATGGCGGACTGCACGCCGGCGGCTTCGAGGGCGTGATGCGGCCCGACGCCGCACCCCGACACGGCCGCCGCGACGGCCGCCGCGGCGAGCGCCGGCCGGCGGAGCACCCCGCTCATCCTCTGCGGCCCGGCCACCCCCCGAATCGTATCGGCCGCGGGGCGTGTGACCGGACCACCCGCGGCGTCGGGGCGGCCGCCGCGCGCCGCCTATCGTGTGCCAATGGCCAGTGACATGAAGCCGCGCAGCCGAGACGTGACCGAGGGGTACGAGCGGGCCCCGGCCCGGGCGATGCTGCGGGCGATCGGAATGACCGACGACGACTGGGGCAAGCCGCAGGTCGGGGTGGCGACGTCGTGGAACGAGGTCACTCCCTGCAACATGCCCCTCGACCGGCTTGCCAAGCACGCCAAGGAGGGGGTGCGCGAGGCCGGCGGCTACCCGATCGAGTTCGTGACGATCGCCGTCTCCGACGGCATCGCGATGGGCCACGAGGGGATGCGGGCGTCGCTCGTCAGCCGGGAGGTGATCGCCGACTCGATCGAGACGGTGATGCACGCCGAGCGCTTCGACGGCATGGTCACCTTCGCCGGCTGCGACAAGTCCCTGCCGGGCATGCTCATGGCCGCAGCCCGCCTCGACCTGTCGTCGGTGTTTCTCTACGGGGGCACCATCCTGCCGGGCAGGGGGCCCGCCGGGGAGGCCCTCGACGTGGTCAGCGTCTTCGAGGCCGTCGGCGCCCGCGCGGCGGGCACGATCACCGACGAGGAGCTGTCGGTGATCGAGCGCGCCGCCTGCCCGACCGTCGGCAGCTGCGCCGGCATGTTCACCGCCAACACCATGGCGTCGGTGTCGGAGGCGCTCGGCATGGCGCTGCCCGGCTCGGCGTCGCCGCCGGCGATCGACCCGCGCCGCGACGAGTTCGCCGCGGAGTCCGGCCGTGCGGTGGTGCGGCTGCTCGAGAGGGGCATCCGGCCCCGCGACATCATGACCCGGAAGGCGTTCGAGAACGCCATCGCTGTGGTGATGGCCCTCGGCGGCTCGACCAACGCGGTGCTGCACCTGCTGGCCATCGCCCACGAGGCGCGCGTCGATCTCAGCCTCGAGGACTTCGACCGCATCGGCCGAGCCGTCCCCCACATCGCCGACACCAAGCCGCACGGCCGGTACCACATGGTCGACATCGACGCGGTGGGCGGCGTGCCGATGGTGATGCGCGCCCTGCTCGAAGCCGGCCACGTCCACGGGGACTGCATGACCGTGACGGGCCGTACCGTCGCCGAGAACCTCGACGCCCTCGCGCCGCCGGCCCCCGACGGCAAGGTGGTCCATCCTCTCGCCGAGCCGATCCACCCCGACGGGGGGATCGCCATCCTGCGCGGCTCCCTGGCCCCGGCGGGGGCCGTGGTCAAGGTGGCCGGCCTGGACCAGGAGCGCTTCGACGGGGTGGCCCGGGTGTTCGACGGCGAGGACCGCGCCATGGAGGCCATCCTCTCCGGCGACATCCGGCCGGGCACGGTGCTGGTCATCCGCTACGAGGGGCCCAAGGGCGGCCCCGGCATGCGGGAGATGCTGGCGGTGACGGGGGCCTTGAAGGGCGCGGGGCGCGGCGCGGACTGCGCCCTCATGACCGACGGGCGCTTCAGCGGCGGCACCCACGGGTTCTGCGTCGGCCACGTCGCGCCCGAGGCCGTCGACGCCGGCCCGATCGCCTTCGTCGCGGACGGCGACCGGGTGGTGCTCGACGTGCCGAGCCGGCGGGCGGACCTGCTCGTCGACGACGCCGAGATGGAGCGGCGCCGCGCCAGGTGGGCGCCCCCCGAGCCGCGCTACCGCAGCGGCGTCCTCGCCAAGTACGCCCGTCTGGCCGCCGGGGCGGAGAGGGGCGCCGTCACCGAGGCGTGAGCGGCGGGGACTGCCCGTCGGAAGGGGCCCCCGGGAGCTACGGTGCGGGTGTGCCGGGCCCGCCGACGTCTCGGGAGGACTTCCAGCAGCGCGTCGACCGCGGCGTGCTGGTGCTCTTCGCCACGGTCGTGGAGAGCCTGGCGTGGGCGACGGCCGCCCTGCTCGACCAGGACGTCGAGCGGGCGGACCGCCTGATCGCGGAGGACCGGCAGGTGGATCAGCGCTGCCGCGATCTCACCGGGATCATCAAGGAGCGCCTCGCGGAGGAGTCCGTCGAGCCCGACGAGCTCGAGGACCTCATCTCCGTGCTGCAGATGATCCCCGAGCTGGAGCGAAGCGCGGACCTCGCCGAGCACATCGCCCAGCGCGCCCGCCAGGACCTCGGTGGCAGCATCACGCCCCGCAGCCGCGGGTTGATCCAGTCCATGTGCGACGTGGGGGTGCGCATGTGGCAGATGGCGGGGCGGGGGTACGCCGAGAGGGCGCGCGACATCAGCGTCCAGCTGGCCGACGCCGACGACGAGCTCGACGTCCTCTCCGCCCACCTTCTCGGCGAGGGGGCCGGCGAGGGGGCGCCGCCCTCGGTCGCCGCGGAGCTGGCTCTGGTGGCGCGCTTCTACGAGCGCCTCGGCGACCACGCCGTCAACCTCGCCCGCCGTGTCGACACCATGGCAGCCCCGAAGCGGCTGTCGTCCCTGCGGTCCTGGGCCCGCCACCCCGGCGGGAACCGGCCGGCCGGCCGGCGGCGGGCGGGCAAGGGGGGCGCCGGCCTCGACGCCGCGCGGGCCGCGCTGCGCGACCTGCTCTGGCCGCGGCCGCCCCGCGAGGAAAGCGAGTTCTTCGAGCTGTTCGCCTCGGCGGCGGCGAACGGGCGGGCGTGCGCGGAGGAGCTCCGCAAGATGATCGCGTCGTTCACGGACCTCGAGGCCCACTACGAGGAGATCCGTGGGCTCGAGCGCCGGGGAGACCAGATCACCGTCGGCGCTCTGCGACGGCTGGACGCCGGCGCGCGCACCCCCTACGACCGCGAGGACATCCACGCCTTGATCGAGGAGCTCGACGACGTGGTCGACGAGATGTTCGCCGCGGCGGAGCTGATCAACCTCGTCCGGGTGGAGCGGCCCCTTCCCGAGGTGGTCGACCTCGCCGACATCCTCGCCGCCATGGCGGCGGAGATGGAGGGGCTGATCGCCTGCCTGCGGCACCGCCAGGGCGCCCGTCAGCGCCTGGAGCGCATCGAGAGCCTCGAGCGCGACGGCGACGCGGCGTTCCGCCGCTGCATCGCCCGGCTCTTCAGCGGCGAGTACGAGCCGCTCGAGGTGATCAAGTGGAAGGACATCGTCCAGGCCCTGGAGAACTCCGTCAACCGCATCGAGGGCGCGTCCAAGGTCGTCGAGACGATACTGGTCAAGAACCCGGGCGCCTGATTGCGCCGGGGCCGCCGGCTGTGCCACACTGCTGGCGGTGACCGCCCGCCTCGTCGTCCTCGTACTTATCACCTGACGCACGCGCGAACCTGCGCGTGCGCCCGACGACCTCCCGATGCGGGAGGTCGTTTTCTTTATGTCCGTCCTCTGTCCGTCTCGGTCGCCGTCCAGTCGAAGGGATCTCGCATGAAGCTGACCGGAGCCCAGGCCCTCATCAAGAGCCTCGAAATGGAGAGCGTGGAGGTGATCTTCGGGCTTCCCGGAGGGGCGATCCTCCCCGCGTACGATCCCCTCCTCGACTCGCCGATCCGCCACATCCTCGTGCGCCACGAGCAGGGCGCCGGGCACATGGCCGAGGGTTACGCCCACGTGACGGGCCGGCCCGGGGTGGCGATGGTGACCAGCGGCCCGGCGGCGACCAACATGGTGACGCCGCTGTGCGACGCCTACATGGACTCCGTGCCCATGGTCGCCATCACGGGCCAGGTGAGCCGCCCGGCCATCGGCACCGACGGCTTCCAGGAGTGCGACACGGTCGGCATCACCCGCTCGGTCACCAAGCACAACGAGCTGGTGATGGACGCCGCCGACATCCCGCTGCTCGTCCGCCAGGCCTTCCGCCTGGCGACTACCGGCCGGCCCGGCCCGGTCCTGCTCGACCTGCCCAAGGACGTCCTGCAGGCGGAGGCCGACTGGGCGTGGCCGACCGACGGCGAGGTCACGGCGTCGCTGCCGGGGTACCGCCCCACCACAAAGGGGCACCCGCGGATGATCAAGGAGGCCGCCCGCCTGATCAGCGGGGCGCGCCGCCCCGTCATCTACGCCGGCGGCGGGATCCTCAAGTCCCGCGCCGCGGAGGCGCTGCGCCAGCTCGCGGAGCGGACCGGGACCCCGGTCGTCACGACGCTCACGGCCCGGGGCGCGTTCCCCGACGACCACCCCCTCGGCCTCGGCATGCCCGGCATGCACGGCAACTACACGGCCATCACCGCGATGCAGCAGGCGGACCTCTTGATCGCGCTGGGCGCGCGCTTCGACGACCGTGTGACCGGCAGGGTCTCGTCTTTTGCCCCGGAAGCCAAGATCGTCCACGTCGACATCGACCCGGCCGAGCTGGGCAAGATCCGCCGGCCCGACGTGCCCATCGTCGGCGACTGCCGGCTGGTCATCTCCGAGATCGTGCGGGCGCTCGCCGGGATGGAGCAGGTCGACCGCAGCGAGTGGCGCAGCCGCATATCCGGCTGGCAGGAGCGCTTCCCCCTGCACTACGACCCGCCCGACCCCGGAGGCCCCCTCAAGCCGCAGTACGTCATGGAGGTGCTGCGCGACTCCGCCCCCGAGGGCACCGTGCTGGTGTCGGGCGTCGGCCAGCACCAGATGTGGGCCAGCCAGTACTGGCGCTTCACCGAGCCCTACACGTGGGTGAGCTCCGGCGGGCTCGGCACAATGGGGTTCTCCGTGCCGGCGGCCATCGGCGCCAAGGTGGGCCGCCCGGACCGCACGGTGTGGGCGGTGGACGGTGACGGCTGCTTCCAGATGACCGCCCAGGAGCTGGTGACCGCGTCGAGCGAGCGCATCCCCGTCAAGGTGGCGATCCTCAACAACGCCTACCTCGGGATGGTCCGCCAGTGGCAGGAGATGTTCTACGAGGAGCGCTACAGCGAGGTGTACCTGTCCCCCGACCTGCCCGACTACGTCAAGTGGGCGGAGGCGATGGGCTGCGTCGCCTTCCGGGTGGAGGACCCCGACGAGGTGCAGCCGATCATCGAGAAGGCGAACGCCATCGACGACCGCCCCGTCGTGATCGACTTCCGGACCGACGCCCAGGAGAAGGTGTTCCCGATGGTGCCCGCCGGCTACTCGAACGACGACGTCGTCGTGCATCCCTCGCAGAAGCCCGGCGGGGAGAAGGTGGTGCAGTGAGCGAGCCCCTGCGAGCGAACCAAGGAGCACAGATGCCGACGAGCCCCACCCACCAGACCCTCAGCGTGCTGGTCGAGAACCGCTCGGGCGTGCTGGCCCGGATCAGCGGGATGTTCGCGCGTCGCGGCTTCAACATCATCTCCCTGGCCGTGGCGCCCTCCGACGACGAGCGCTTCAGCCGGATCAACATCGTCATCGACGTCGAGGAGACGTCGGTGGAGCAGATCACCAAGCAGCTGTTCAAGCTCGTCCACGTGGTGAAGATCACCGAGCTGCACCCCTCCGAGGCGGTCGAGCGCGAGCTTTTGATGGCGACCGTGGCCGCCGGCGCCGACGAGCGCGGCCGGGTCATCGAGGTCGTCGGCATCTTCGAGGGCAAGATCGTCGACGTGGGCTCCGCCCAGCTGACCGTGATGCTCGCCGGCGAGCCTGACAGACTCGACGACTTCGAGGACCTCATGCGACCGTATGGGATCGTGGAGCTGCAGCGCACCGGACGGGTGGCGCTGCCCAAGCTGGACCGTCAGGCGGCCCCCCGCCTGCGGGCGACCGGAAAGGCGAGTTAGCGACGATGGCAGCGACCGTGTACTACGAGAAGGATGCCGACCCCGGGCTGATCGCGGGCCGCAAGGTGGCGATCGTCGGCTACGGGTCCCAGGGCCACGCCCACGCCCTCAACCTGCGGGACTCGGGCGTGGACGTGCGGGTGGCGCTTCGCGACGGGTCCTCGTCGAAGGCGAAGGCGGAGGCGGCCGGGCTGCGCGTCACCTCCGTCGCCGACGCGGCGCGCGAGGCGGACGTGGTCATGCTCCTCGCCCCCGACACCGACCAGCAGGCCATCTACTCCGAGAGCATCGAGCCGGGCATGAGGCCCGGCGACGCGCTCCTCTTCGCCCACGGGTTCAACGTCCGTTTCGGGCTGATCGCCGCCCCCGGGGGCGTCGACGTGGCGATGGTCGCCCCCAAGGGTCCGGGCCACCTGGTGCGCCGCACCTACGAGGGCGGCGGTGGCGTGCCGGCGCTGATCGCCGTCGACCAGGACGCCACCGGCAAGGCGCACGACCTGGCGCTCTCCTACGCCAACGCCATCGGCGCGACGCGCGCCGGGGTCCTCGAGACGACCTTCGCCGAGGAGACCGAGACGGACCTCTTCGGCGAGCAGGTCGTGCTCTGCGGCGGCCTGACGTCGCTCGTCCAGGCAGGCTTCGAGACCCTCGTCGGCGCCGGCTACCAGCCGGAGTCCGCCTACTTCGAGTGCCTTCACGAGGTGAAGCTCATCGTCGACCTGATGTACGAGCACGGGATCTCGGGCATGCGCTACTCGATCTCCGACACCGCCGAGTACGGCGACCTGACGCGCGGGCCGCGGATCATCAACAGCGGCGTGCGCGAGGAGATGGGCAGGATCCTCGAGGAGATCCGTTCGGGACGCTTCGCCGAGGAGTGGATCGCCGAGAACCGCGCGGGGCGTCCCCGCTTCACGCAGCTGCGCGAAGAAGGCCGCGAGCACCAGATCGAGAAGGTCGGCGCCCAGCTGCGCGCCATGATGCCCTTCATCGGGGCGGGGTCCCAGCGACCCCAGGACGTGTCGGGCGGCTAGCGCGGCGGCGACACCCCCGCGGGCGGGCCGTCGCGGCCCGCCCGCCTCCTGCGGCGCGACCGCAGCCGGGGCAGGACGTAACCGAGCCCTCCCCCGATGACCACCCCGGCGGCGGCGATGCCGGCGGGCGGCAGCCGGCCCCCGGAGCGGCCGGAGGGACGGGTCAGGGCCTCCGCCACCGGCCCGTCGCGGCCCACCCGCCCGAGGGGGATCGAGCGGGCCCACCGGGCGCCCCAGGCGCCGGGCCGGGGTGCCGGCGCCGGCGCCGGCTGGCGGACCGGCGGCAGCAGCGGGGCGTTCGCCGGCTCGCGCGCCGCGGGGGTGGCGAAACCCATGTCGAGGAGGTCCTCCGCGGTCTGGTCGGGGTAGGCGCCGTGCATCACCACCGCCAGCATGGTGCGGCCCCGGCGGGTGGCCGCCTCCGCCACGGATACCCCGGCGCGGTCGGTGAAACCCGTCTTCACGCCGACGGCGCCCCGGTAGCTCACCAAGAAGGCGTGGTTGTGGCTGTACAGCTCGTAGACGATGTGGTCCGGCCCCGTGAAGCGGTACGTGGGCAGGCGGACGATGGCCGCCAGGGTCGGGTTGGCGAGCAGGTCGCGCGCCGCGATGGCCAGGTCCCAGGCGCTCATGCGGTTGCCGCCGTCGACGCCCTCGCTGCCGTCGAGGCCTGCGGGGTCGTGGAGCACCGGGGTGTCGCTCATCCCCATCTCGGCGGCCGACTGGGCCATGATCACGGCGAAGGACTCGAGCGACCCGCCGACGCGCTGGGCGAGCGCGTAGGCGGCGTCGTTGGCGGACGAGATGAGAAGGGCGTGGAGGGTGATGGGGAGCGGCCACGCCTGGCCGGGGCGCATCCCCACCTTGTCGGGCGTGACGCCGGCGGCCCGGGCGCTGACCGGGACGGTGGCGTCGGGAGGGAGCCAGTTCACCGCGATCAGGCCCGTCAGCATCTTGGTGAGGCTGGCGGGGTACAGCAGCGCGTGGGCGTGGGAGGAGTGCAGCACCTTGCCGGTGTCGACGTCCACGAGGACGTCCGCCGCCGCGGGGGGCAGGGGTGCCGCCGACGCGCCGGCGGGCAGAGCGGCAGCCCGCCCTCCCCCGGCGAGCGGCAGGGCGCCCAGGATGGAGGCGGCCAGCGCTGCGAGCAGCGCGGGCCGCGCCGCACGCGGGGGCCGGGGGAGCTGGATGGGGCGAGGATACTGCGCGGCCCCCCGGCGGATCCGGGAGCGCCCGCCGCTAGAGGCGGCCCACCACGTGGTCGATGCAGCGGGTGAGCGCCTCGACGTCCTCGGGGTCGACCGCCGGGAACATCGCGATGCGCAGCTGGTTGCGCCCGAGCTTCCGGTACGACTCGGTGTCGACGATCCCGTTCGCCCGGAGGATCTTCGCCACGGTGGCCGCGTCGACCGCCCGGTCGAAGTCGATCGTGCCGACGACCGTGCTGCGCTCGTCGGGCTTGGCGACGAAGGGGCTGGTGTACGCCGTGGACTCCGCCCAGCCGTAGAGCACCCCGGCGGAGCGCTCCGACCGGCCGGCGGCGAAGTCCATGCCCCCGCCCTCGAGCATCCACTCCAGCTGGTGGACGAAGAGCACGAGGGTGGCGACCGCAGGCGTGTTGTAGGTCTGGTCCAGGCGGCTCTGCTCGACGGCGATCGACAGGTCGAGCGACGCCGGCACCCACCGGCCCGCGGCCCTCATCCGGGCGGCACGCCCGAGCGCGGCGGGGGAGAGCACCGCTATCCACAGGCCGCCGTCGGAGGCGAAGCACTTCTGCGGGGCGAAGTAGTAGGCGTCCACCTCGCCGGGGTCGAAGCGCAGCGCGCCGGCGCCCGACGTGGCGTCAGCGGCCACCAGGGCCCCGTCCTCCCCGCCGGCGCCGCCGGTGCCCTCCGGGCGTCGGAGCGGCATCATCACCCCGGTCGACGTCTCGTTCTGGGTGAGGGCGTACAGGTCGACGTCGGGATCCGCCTGCGCCCAGGGGTGCGTGCCCGCCGGCGACTCGACGCGCCGGGGCTCCTCCAGGTGCGGGGCGGCGGCGGCCACCTGGGCGAACTTGGAGGAGAACTCCCCGAAGCACAGGTGCTGGCTGCGCCTCTCGATCAAGCAGAACGTCGCCACGTCCCAGAAGGTGGTGGTCCCCCCGTTTCCGAGGACCACCTCGTAGCCGTCGGGGAGCCCCCACAGCTCCGCCAGCCCGGACCGGACCCTGCCGACGAGCGACTTGACCCCGGGCTGGCGGTGGCTCGTGCCGAGCAGCGTCGGGCCCGCGGCCTGCAGGGCGCCGACGGCGCCGGCGGGGACCTTGGAGGGACCGGAGCCGAAGCGGCCGTCGCGGGGCAGGAGGTCCGCGGGAATCCGGATATCGGGCAGGGTCGGGCTGGTCACTGTGAAACTATGGCAGCAATGGCTCGCATCTCACAGCGCATATCGTCTGTCACCGAATCCGCGACCCTGGCCATCGACGCCAAGGCCAAGCAGCTCAAAGCCGCCGGCGAGGACGTGATCGGCTTCGGGGCCGGGGAGCCCGACTTCGCGACGCCCGAGCACATCGTGGCCGCCGCGGTCGCGGCGTGCCACGACGCCCGCAACCACAGGTACACGCCGGCTGCCGGCCTTCCGGAGCTGAGGGAGGCCGTCGCGGCCAAGACCGCCCGCGACTCGGGCTACGGGGTCCAGGCGTCGCAGGTCCTCGTGACCAACGGCGGCAAGCAGGCCGTCGAGGAGGCCTTCGCGACCCTCGTCGACCCCGGCGACGAGGTCCTCGTGCCGACCCCCTACTGGACGACCTACCCGGAGGCGATCCGCCTCGCCGGCGGGGTGCCCGTCGAGGTGCCGACCTCCTGGCAGGGCGGCTTCCGCTGCACCGTGGACCAGCTCGATGCGGCGCTCACCGCTCGCACCAAGGTGCTCCTCTTCGTGTCGCCGTCCAACCCGACGGGCGCGGTGTACCCGCCCGACGAGGTGGAGGCCATCGGCCGCTGGGCGTTCGCGCACGGCATCTGGGTGGTGACCGACGAGATCTACGAGCACCTCGTCTACGGGGACGCCCGGTTCACCTCGATGCCCGTGGCGGTGCCCGAGCTCGCCGACACCTGCGTCGTTCTCAACGGGGTCGCCAAGACGTACGCGATGACCGGGTGGCGGGTCGGGTGGATGATCGGGCCGCCCGACGTCGTGCGGGCCGCCGCCAACCTGCAGTCCCACAGCACCTCCAACGTGTGCAACGTGGCGCAGCGCGCCGCGCTCGCCGCCGTCGGCGGCGACCTCGAGGCCGTCGCCGAGATGCGAGCCACCTACGACCGGCGCCGGCGGACCATCGTCGCCATGCTCAACGACATCCCGGGGGTGCACTGCCCCGAGCCCGACGGCGCGTTCTACGCCTTCCCGAGCGTCGAGGGGCTCCTCGGCCGCCCGGTCGCCGGGTCCGTGCCGTCGACGTCACTGGAGCTGGCGGCGCTGGTGCTCGAGGAGGCCCGGGTCGCCTTCGTGCCGGGTGAGGCCTTCGGCGCCCCCGGCTACGCCCGCTTCTCGTACGCCCTCGCCGACGAACCCATGGTCGAGGGCATCACCCGCATCGCCAAGCTCGTCGGGAGCTGACGTGGCCCGGGTCCTCGTCACGGAGACCGTCTCTCCTGCGGGACTCGACCTCCTGCGCGCCGCCGGCCACGACGTCGACGTGGCGCTCGGTCTCGCCCACGGGGGGCTGCTCGACGCCGTGCGCGGCGCCGCCGCGCTGATCGTCCGCTCGGCCACGCAGGTCACCGCGGAGGTGTTCGACGCGGCAACCGGGCTCGTCGTCGTCGGCCGCGCCGGCATCGGCGTCGACAACATCGACGTGGCCGCCGCGACCCGCCACGGGGTGCTGGTCGTCAACGCGCCTCAGTCGAACGTCCTCTCCGCGGCGGAGCACACCATGGCCCTCATGCTCGCCCAGGCCCGCAACATCCCGCAGGCGCACGCCGCCCTGGTCGCCGGCCGGTGGGAGCGCTCCCGCTGGGAGGGCGTCGAGCTGCACGGCAAGGTGCTCGGGGTGGTCGGCCTCGGGCGGGTGGGGGCGCTCGTCGCCCAGCGGGCCGCGGCGTTCGGGATGCGGATCGTCGCCTACGACCCCTACATCAGCGCCGAGCGGGCCCGCCAGCTCGGCGCCGAGCTCCTCGGCCTCGACGAGGTTGTCGGCCGGGCCGACTTCCTCACCATCCACCTGCCGAAGACCCCGGAGACCGTCGGGCTGATCGGTGCCGACATCCTCTCGAGGGCCAAGCCGGGTGTGCGCGTCCTCAACGCGGCGCGCGGCGGCATCGTCGACGAGAAGGCCCTCGCCGAGGCGCTCGCCGCCGGCACGGTCGCCGGCGCGGCGCTCGACGTCTTCGACCAGGAGCCGCCGGTGGCGTCGCCCCTCTTCGAGTACGACACCGTGGTGGTCACTCCGCACCTCGGCGCGAGCACCCGCGAGGCGCAGGACAAGGCGGGCCTGAGCATCGCCGAGCAGGTCCGGCTCGCGCTCGCCGGCGAGCTCGTGCCCTTCGCCGTCAACCTGGCGGCCGCGGAGGTCCCCGACGCCGTGCACCCCTGGGTCCCCCTGGCCGAGCGGCTGGGCCGCCTGTGGGGGTCCTTGGTCCCGGAGCTTCCCTCCGTCCTGGACGTCGAGGTCGAGGGGCCCCTCGCCGATCACGACACCCGCGCGCTCACCCTCGCCGCCCTGAAGGGGCTCTTCGCGATGGTGACCGACGAGCCGGTGTCCTACGTGAACGCGCCCCGGCTCGCCGACGAGCGGGGGCTGGCCGTCCGCTCGACGTCGGCCCCGGCGCCGGCGTCCACCGGGTACGTCAACCTGGTGACGCTGCGCGGCGGGGCCCACGCGGTCGCCGGGACGCTTTTCGGCGGGCGGGAGCCGCGGGTGGTGATGGTCGACGACCACGACATCGAGCTCCCCCTGGCCCGCTGGATGGTCATCGTGCACAACGACGACCGCGTCGGCATGGTGGCCGCCGTCGCGACCATCCTGGCCGGCGCCGGCCTCAACATCGTGGACCTGAAGCTCGGTCGCTCCGCGGAGGGAGGGACGGCCATGATGGCCCTCTCCTTCGAGCAGCCGATCCCGGTGGGCGTGGTCGAGGCCCTGCGGGCGACCGCGGGGATCCTCGACGCCGTCGCGCTCTCCGACGTGTAAACCGTCGCGACCTAACGCTTGGCGCGGGTGAAGCCGTCCTCCTCGGCCGTCTCGGGGGTGGCGTAGCAGCGGTCCGGCCGGGTCCGCCGGTAGGCGAGCATCCCCGGCAGGTGGTAGAGGCGGCTGCTCACCTTGGCCTTGACGGGATGCGTCTCGGGTGCCTCGCCGTCCCCCCCCGGCGGCACCCACCTCGCCGGGCTGGCATCGGCCCCGCCGGGAGGTGCCGGC
>JAJYLA010000184.1 GCA_021788115.1 Actinomycetes bacterium
TTGTTGGGTCAGGCAACCAGTTCGCGCTCGCGCGGTGGGGAGGGGCCCGGCGTCCTGCTAACCGCGAAGTCCCCCGGTGGGGCCTCATAGTTAGTGCGACGTTGCTCCGGACCCCTGCCGCCGTTGTCCCGGGGTGGACCGGGGAGGATCTGGTCGTTTGGGTTTGGCTGTAGCGGGTTTCGATCCTCCGGGTCGACGTTTGGGCCTTGACCGGGCGGCGGTGACCGAGTCGGCCCAGCGGGCCGGGTCGTAGGGTGCTTTGGGTCCGGCCGTCGTCCATCCGCACCGTCAGCCTGCCACCATCCCTATCGACGGCAGTGACTTGGCCTCGCTGCGAGGTGACCAACTGTCCATGAGTGGACGGAGCCAGGGTGACGATGCGATCCCCAGCCTGGTACAGGTTGCCGGCCACCTGCAGATCCGGTCCGGTCGACCGGCCAGCCTGGCGCATGGCTTGTTGGGCCTGGGCGTTGAGGGCGGCCACGTTGGCCCGCCGCCAAGCCATCATCGTCGCCTGCTTGCCGTCGGCGACGTCTTTGGCCCAGGCGGCGACGGTCTGGTCGAGCGCCTGTTCCCGGTCGGGAGCGGTGTCGATCCGCCCGTTATCGGCGTACCAGTTGACCGCCCGCTCGACGCTTCCGGCGCTCAGGTGGGCCAGCATGGTCCGTTCTTCGGGATCGGCCTGGCGGACGTTCTCACGCAGCGCATGCACACTGCCGGTGTGCCGGTCGACGAGGGCACCGAGGCTGCCACCAGGGCCGACAGCACCGAGTTGGCGGTGGTCGCCGACGATCATCCGCTTGGAACCGGCTGTCTCCGTGGCGGCGAGCAGGCGGAGCATGCTGGGGTCATCTGTCATGCCAGCCTCGTCACAGACAACCACGGTGCGGCTGTCCAAGTGGGCTAGCCCGTGGTCGAGCCGCCACAGGAGGGAGGCGATGGTGTGGGACTCGCCGATGCCCGCTTCGGCGCCCAGGGTGCGGGCGGCCTGACCTGAGATCGAGGTGCCCACGACCCGGTAGCCGGCTTGCTCGAACGCCTGGCGGGCGGCGTCAACGGCGGTGGTCTTCCCCGAGCCGGCCAGCCCCACGATGAGCTCCACCGGTCGCCCGGAGGTGACCACCGATGGGATCATGGCTTTCTGCCCCTCGGTGAGCGAACGGTTGCCCAGCTGATCTTCGTTCTCCCCCAGGCGTCGATCTCGGCCATGGAACGCGGCTTCGACGGCGAGCGCCGGCGGCGCTTCGACGCCCACGAGCTGTACCTGCTCTCCGTCCTCTTCGACGTGCCTATCGCCTACTTCTTCGTCCCCCCGCCCGGCAGCGAACGCACTCAGCTCGCGGATACCGGCGACCTTCTCCCCTCCCTCTACGCCGCCGTGCTCGGCCGGGAACGCCAACTCGCCCCCTCGACGAGCGCCTCGCTGAGATCGGTATCCAAAACCCCGACGAAGCCGACCAGGCCCTAGTAGCGGTGCTCGGACCCAAGACCGCCACCGGCGCCCGGCACGACCACTTCCGGGTGTGGCGCAAACGTCGGTTGCGTCAGCTGGAAAAGCAATACGGGGACCGCCTCGACGAGGTCGCCGACTGGCTCGCCGAGTTCGCCGCCGCCCTGCGGTGTTCCAAGTGGTGCGTATACGACCTGATCAACACCGGTGCCCTGAAGTCGATCCGGCTGGGCCGAGCCATACGGGTGACTCGCCGCGCCCTCGAAGAGTTCCTCGCGGTATGAGGCCGGTCCTCAGCCGGCCTCGCCTCTCATGAGTTCGCCGAGCAGCTGGGCGGCGGCCTGGTCACGGGCGGGGATGACATGGCTGTAGATACGCAGTAAGACTGAAGCGTCGTGCCCGAGCCGGCCCGCGACCAGCCTTGGATCGATGCCAGCGGCTACCAACTGTGTAGCCGAGAAATGACGTAGGTCGTTGAGACACACGTGCGGCATCTTCTCCCGGTTGCGCAAGGCTGTGAACGCGCCCGAGACTCGATCAGGCCGCCACGGCTCCGAATGATCGGCAACCTGCGACCACACGAATGCGTCCGGACCGAGTTCGACGCCGAGCGCCTCGCACCTGGCCTCAGCCCGGGCCTTCTGCTCCATCAGCACCGCGAGGGTGATCGGGTCCAGGGTAAAGCGTCGCCGCTTCTTGTTCTTGGTCGCCGAGAGCATGACCACACCCGTCGGGAAGACCTTGAGGACGTTCCTCCTGCCCTCCACCACTGCGGTCTGGCCCTTCGGGAGATCGGAGCAGCGCCACCAGACGGTGGCCGCGCCGGTTTCGAACTCGATGTCGCAGAACCGTAACCCACATATCTCGCCGCGACGCATGCCGGTGGTGGCATCCACGAAGATCAGCGCGGCCAGGTCCGGGTTCTCTCTGCTGATCGCGACTGCGAGCCGCCGGGCTTCCTGTGGCGTCGGAGGCACCCGCTCGTCAGGTGCGAGAGCGGGGGCTTGCGCCTCGCTCGCCGGGTTGGGCGGCGACAGCCACCGCCACCTGATGGCCTGGTTGAGCGCAGCGCGAATCAGCGAGTGGAAGTGGTGCCGGGTCGTCGAGTGCATCCCTTTCCCCGACCGTCCGCCGGCCGAGGCCAGGCGGGCGTAGAACTCGTCCAGGTCCCGGCCGTTCAGCCTACGGACGTCCTTGCCGCCGATCGGATCAGCTTTGATCCGCTCCGCCCGACGGCGGGCCTCCAGCATCGTCTTCGGAGCCCGGCCCCACGCCTCCTGGTGCCGGAGGTACTCGTCGAGCAGCTCACCGAGCGTGTGCCGGCCGGCCTGGTGACGGCCCCCTTCGAGTTCGGCCATGAGCTTGGCGGCTTCGGTCTCGACCACCTTGGGGAAACCTTTGGCACCCGGACGTCGGGGCGGCCCCTTGACCGTGCGGGACACCTGTCCGTACTTCCCCGTCGCCGGGTCCCGCCGCCCCGTGGACGCCGTGATCTCGTAGACGCCCGGAGCTCGTTCTCGTATCCTGGGCACGTGGCCAACGTTATGCGCACCCAGCGGCAGTTTGGGATAGGGTTTGGGATGACCTAAAGCTCGCGGCACATAATGGCTGCTGGAGGGATGCGAGAGCGGCCGAATCGGACGGTCTCGAAAACCGTTGTGTCCTTTGGGCACCGTGGGTTCAAATCCCACTCCCTCCGCGGCGGCAGGCAGGTCAGGGGCCCCTCCGGGGGCCCCTTTCCTATTGGTGTCGGCCCGTCATCCCTCGATGACTCCTACGTCTCGTCTCAGGACGCGTCGGGCAGGTCCCCTACCGGCCCAATCGGGTCACCGATGCCTTCCGGTCGGCCCGCCGCAGGGTCGGGCTACCGGACGTCGACTTCCACCACCTCCGCCGCTTCGCCGCCACCACGTGGCCTCAGGATCGGGTCTTTACCACCGGGCACTGGTATCTCCGTTTGTGCCAGGCAGTTGTCCGCGGGGCCGGAGGGTCTCTGTCGAGAAGACCACTTCTCTCCCATCCACGGGAGCGTCGAGAGATCGCGTTGCACGCTGTGCTCGAACTCCCTGACCGGGTCGAGATGCTCAGCTGGCGAGCCGTGGCACCGACCATGGCCAGTCAGCTCGGCGGACCGGGGCGTGAACTGAACCTCCTGTCACGGGAAGCACTCGCCACCGCCACTCTCCTGCGGGCAGAGGTGATCATGGCCGGGGGGAACGAGAACCGCCGGCTCCGTGCCGCGCTCGAGGAGCTCGGTCGCAACTGATTGGGGCTAAGGGCGCCCCGCATGATTGATCAGTCTTTTGGTGTGGCGGCGAGGGTGCAGTTCCAGTCGCCGTGCCATTGGTGGGGTGTGAGGGGCAGGGCGGCCATCTCGGCGTCGGTGATCTTGACCCCGGTGGGATACCACTCGGTGTCCGGTTCGGCTCTGATGCGCAGCCCGGTCTCGGCGGTGGTGGTGGCGATGAGCTCGATGATGGTCCGGTAGGACGTGGGTGGCCGTCCCCGCCAGTTCATGGTGATGAAGCTGAACATGCGGTGCTCGATCCGGTTCCACTTGGGCGTGCCGGGCGGGTAGTGGCAGACGGTGATCTCCAGGCCGGTCTCGGCGGCCAGGGTCGCCAATTGGGTCTTCCATGCCCGGACCCGGTAGCCGTTCGATCCGCCGGCATCGGCGTAGACCGGCCTAAAGATCCACGCCAGGTTAGGACGCGCGTAGTATTCTCGTTGTGTGGAGGTCAGCCGGGAAGGGCTCGCGCGATTCTTCGAGGTCGTGCTCCCGCACCTGGATGAGGTCCAGCGCCGGGTGGTAGCTGGGGCGACGGCAGAGCTGCTCGGTCGGGGTGGCAAGTCGGTGGTGGCCGAAGCCTCGGG
>JAJYLA010000056.1 GCA_021788115.1 Actinomycetes bacterium
CCGGGCGGGTGCCGCTGGCCGGCTGCCCCGTACCGCCTCACCCGCCGCTGCCGCCGCCGCCCCCGCCGTGGCACCCGTCGGTCCTCGTGCCCGCCTCGGCGCTGCCGGCCGTGCAGGCCCCGCTGCCGTGGCGGTCGAACGTGGCGGCCATCCGGGGGAAGGGCATGTGGATCTGGGAGTGGGACCGCTCCGACGGCGGCGACGCGGCGGCCGTCGTCGCCCAGGCTGTCCGGGCCGGGCTGCACCAGGTGTGGGTCCGGGTGGGGGACTCGATGAACGGCTTCTACGGGGCCGGCGAGCTGGCCGCGCTGGTCCCCCCTGCGCACGCCGCCGGGCTGGCCGTCATCGCCTGGGGTTTTCCCTACCTCTACGACCCGGTCGGCGACGCCCGCTGGACGGCCCGGATCCTGGCCTGGCGCAGCAGCCAGGGCCAGGGCGTCGACGGGTACAGCGCGGACATCGAACGCTCCACCGAGGGGGTCTACCTCACCGCCCAGCGGGCGGCCGTGTACCTCGAGGCCGTGCGGCGGGCCGCGGGCGACCGGCCGGTCGTGGCGACGGTGTACCCGCCCCTCGACGCCTACTGGTACGGGGGCTACCCCTACCGGGTGATCGCCCGCTACGTGGACGCCTTCGCCCCGATGGTCTACTGGGGCTGCACCGACCCCGGCTCCGACGCCGCCCTCGCCGTCGCCCGCCTGTCGACGCTGCGGCCGGTGCACGTCATCGGCCAGGCGTTCGACATGTCCGGCACCGGCGGCAGGGCCGTCCCGCCGAGCGGCGCCGAGATCACCGAGTTCCTGGCGGCGGGGAGGCGCGGCGGCGCGGTCGGCGGGTCGCTGTGGGTGTGGCAGGACGCCACGCCGGCGGAGTGGGCCGCGCTGCGCTCGTGGCGGTGGTGAACCGGCCCGCCGGCGGCGGCGCTCACCCGGTGCGCCGGGCGGGCCCCCAGTAGCGCTCGAGGTTGGCGATCAGCGCCGGGCTGTAGAGGCAGTGGGCCTGCTCGACGGCGTAGCTGCTCATGTACAGGCGGAACCGGTCGAGCGGCTCCTCGGCGACCCGCAGCGCCCGGCGGTTGGCGACCACGCTCGTCGTGCCGGAGCTGATCAGCTCGGCCGCGGCCCGCTCCACCGCCCGGCCGATGTCGTCGGCGGGGACCACCTCATCCGCGATGAGGCGCCCCTCGGCGCTCCCGGCCGTCATCGCCCGGTTGAAGAAGATGAGATCGCGGGAGAGACGCTCGCCCACGTAGCGGGGCAGCCGCAGGGCCGCGCAGCCCGGGATGATGCCTTCCTTGCGGGCCGGCAGGCTGAACGACGCCTCCGGCTCGGCGATCACCCGGTCCATCACGAGGAGGCACTGGAAGCCGCCCCCGATCGCGTGGGTCTCGACCGCCGCCAGCCACGGCTTCTCCCTCCACCCCGACGGCTCGCCGTCGTCGCCGACGCCGAGGGCGTGGCCCCGGTAGACCTTCGACAGGAAGCCGAGCTCCCGCTCGATCATGAACTCGACCAGGGAGATCTTCCCCTCGTAGAGGTGGGTGAGGTTGATCCCGCTGCCGAAGACGCGCCGCCCCGCGTACTTCGGGTGGACCGCCGCGCCGCCGCGCAGGACCCCGACGTCGACGGCCTCGTCGAGGAGGACCAGGTCGACCGCGGCCTCGAGGGCGGCGGTCGCCTCGTCGTCCTCGGCGTTCAGATACCGGTCGTTGTGCAGGGTGACGTGGCCGACGGGGCCGTCGCGCTCCACCAGGACCGGGCCGAGATCGACGCGCCCCGTCCGGGCGAGCTCGTCCTGGCGCGCCAGCGCCTCCGGCCTGGGCTGCGACATGGCGTACAGCAGGTGCATCCCGGCGCGCCGGTCGGCGAGGACCCGGGAGACGAAGCGGCCCTGCTCGACCTCCAGGCCGGTCTTGTCCTTCTGCAGCTGCCGCCGCTCCTCGGCGATGGCGCTGCGGGTGGGCAGCCGGCCGGGGTAGCGCTCGGCGGCGGCGTAGACGAGCTCGGACACCCGGAGGGGGCGCCGGAGCCCGTCGGTCAGCTCGTCGTAGACGCGCCCCACGTCGGGGTCGCCCTGCAGGTCGAACGCTGATGCCACGCCGAGATCATAGAAAGCACGCCGGCACGCCGGCACGCCGGCACGCCCGGGGCGAGGACCGGCGCAGGCCGCTCAGCGCTGCTGGGAGACGGGGATCGGCGTCATCTGCGACCACTGGGCGGTGGACCAGTCGGCAACCCCGTGGTCGGTGGCCACCGGCTTGCGGGGCCCGTTGATCACCTTGACGACGTCGCCCACACGGCTGAAGTTGAAGAACTGCTTGGCGTTGGCGGGGCTGATGTTGATGCACCCGTGGGAGACGTTGGTGTTGCCCTGGGCGCCGACCGACCAGGGGGCGGCGTGGACGTACTCGCCGCTGTCGGAGATGTGCACGTCCCAGTAGACCAGCTCGTCGTAGCCGTTGGGCGAGTCGACCGGTATGCCGACCGTGGCGGAGTCCATGCGCACCACCGACTGGCGGTCGAGCACGATGTGCGTGCCGTCCATGGTCGGGTACTGGTCGTTGCCGGCGCTGATCGGGTACGTCGCCACGACCTTGCCGTTGAGGGTCACGGTCATCTCGTGGGTGACCAGGTTCGCGGTGGAGATCCGGGAGTCGCCGATCGCGAAGGACACCGAGCCCGACCCCTGCCCCCACTCGCCGGATCCGGCGTTCCAGCCGGCGAGGTCGTCGGAGAAGAAGATCTTCTCGTGGGCCGGCCAGAAGTCCCTGGGGCGCAGGTGCAGCTCGTAGTCGGAGAACCAGTAGGCCCCGACGGCGACGGGCTCCGACATCGCCAGGTGCAGGTGCGACAGGAGGCCGGTCCGCGCCGACGGCGTGATGATCGGCTGCGTGAAGGTGAGCACGATCGGCTGGCCCACGCCGACGGTGAGCCCGCTGTCGGGCCACAGCCCCACCCCCACCAGCGCCGTCGGGGTCAAAGTGGAAAAAGACGACACCCTGGTGGCCGTCGCCCCGCTCCGACCGGTCACGACGGCCGTGATCCGGTAGGTGGACGACGGCGCCAGCGGGCCGGTGGAGGTCCATCGGGTGCCGGCGGCGTCGAGGGACCCGGCGAGGGGGTGGCCGCCGGCGGTGGCAACCGTGACCGACGTCAGCTGCCCGGAGCCGGCGCTGACCGTGACGGTGGCGTCAGGGGCGACGCGCGTCGCCCCGCTGGAGGGCGACATGGTGACCGCGGCCGCGAGGGCCGCCACGGCGGAAGTGGTCGGCGGGGCCGACACGGCCGGCGCGGGGTTCTTCGCCACCCCGCTCCGGTGGTGGGCGGCCGGCGAGCCCGCGGCGAGCACCGCCACCGCCGCCCCGATGCCGGCGCCGGCGGCCACCCCGACGGCGAGGGCCACCCTCCACGCCTTGCCGCTCCTCTTCGAGGCGTGTACAGGCTCCGTCGAGGGCGCGTCGGGCCGCCTGCCGGAGCCGATCGCCATACCCGCGACTTTACGGGGTGGAGAGCGCGATGGGGGTTCGGGCCGGAGGCCGGGGGCGCGGCGACCTCGCGTCCATTCTCACGATCCCATCCAATGACGCGCAACGACTTACAACCTAGAACTGCCCCCGCGGCCCGGTGGAGAGTGCGTGACCCGACTGGAACGGGCACCCGCCGCCTGGAAGGCAGCCGAGCTGACCGTTCACACCACACGCAAGGCGGTGACCGGCGAGCCGGTCACCGTGCTGCGTCTACGGGTTTCCCTGAGGGTTCCCGCAAAGGTTCGAGTTGTTGTAACCCGTCGCCGGACCATCGGCGCCGTTTCCGTTCGTAGCATTGCCGGGATAGGGAACATGTCCCGACGTGGTGTTGCCAAAGTTGAAATCGGCCCCGAAAGCCCCGAAGGAGCCGTGGCCGGCACAGCTCGTGTGCGACATCGACACGCCGTAACCGGGCATCGAGCCGTAGTTGTCAGCCCCGAACGCCGCGACCGCGGGGCCCACAGCGAGCGCCCCGGCCGCGACCAGACCGACCGACCAACATGCGAAACGTTTCATCCCTTCTCCCTCGTCTCATAGAGGTAACGTCCCCGCTACCCCAACCCCAGCAGTCTGCTGGAGAGTGCCCAAGCAGGATCGAACTGCCGAGCCGGCAGGAGCCCCCGGTCGGCTAGAAGGCACCCGTCCCGTCGGGGGTGCCGAGACCGGTCGGGCCGTCCCAGCCGGTGCCGGCGGTGCACAGCACCGTGCCGCAGGTGCCGTTCGAGCCGGAGAGGACGTCGTAGAGCGCTTTGGCGTTGCCGTAGGGGAGGTTGGCGCCGTCCGCCGATTTGGTGTTGCCGGCGAGGGCATAAACAGAGGCGATGATCGGCGACGCCACGCTCGTGCCGCCGAACTCGAGCCAGCCGCTGTAGCCCTGGTAGCGGAAGCTGTCGTACACCGACACGCCCGTGTAGGGATCGGCGTCGGCGGACACGTCGGCGACGGCCCGCTTGGAGCAGCCGGTCCCGAGGCTGGCCTGCCACGACGGCTGGGAATTGTAGGCGGAGCAGCCCGACCCGGTCCCGCTCCACGCCGTCTCCGACCAGCCGCGGGCGCTGGAGCTGTCCTGGGTGAGGCTGGTGCCGCCGACGGCGGTGACGTAGTCGCTGGAGGCCGGGTACTCGACGCCGTAGCCGCCGTCGCCGGCGCTGGCCGTGATGGCGACGCCGGTATGGTCGTACGGGCTGCCGTAGATGGAGTCGGGGGCGTCGGAGCCGCCGTAGCTGTTGCTCACCGCGACCGCGCCCAGCCGGACGGCGGTGTCCTCCGCGGCGCCGAGGTTGGCGAACGTGGGGGACGCCGCCTCCACGAGGAGGATGTTGCACTTCGGGCAGATGGCCGACACCATGTCGAGGTCGAGGGAGATCTCCTGCGACCAGCTGCCGCTCCTCGCCGGGTAGCGGGTGCCGCCGCTCTGGTCGACCTTCGTGAAGCAGCGGTTCTTCGTGGTGCACGCCGGAAGCCCGAAGGTGGACCGGTAGGTGGCGAGGTCCGACTCGGCGTAGGGGTCGTCGTAGGCGTCGACGACAGCGACCGTCGCGCCGGACCCGTCGCTGCTGGCGGCAGACGCCAGCTTGTACGCAGCCTGCAGGTCCGCCGGGTGGTAGCCGGCGGGGTTGGCCGTCCCGCCGCCGCCGTGACCCTTGCCGCCGCCGCCGGCGCCGCCGCGGACGTCGGTGCGCAGCAGGGCGTCGCACGCGGCGGCGCCGCGGACCGGCGCGGCGCACACGTGGATGTAGCGGGCCGCCGACACCGCCGCACCGCTGGTGGGCGCCGCGTGGTGCGTGGAGGCGGGGCGGTGGGCCGCCGCGCCGGCGGTGCCCGCGGGGACGCCGGCGAGGGTTGCCGCGGCGACGCCGGCTGTCAACAGACGGTGGAACACGGAACCTCCAACGCGCTCATATTGCTGGCCGCCCCTTTGTCGGCAACGGGGCGAGGATACTTGAGTCGAACCTCAGGCGGGGCGGCCGGGAAAGACGGAAGAAAGGGGACTCGGCGGCCTCAACGCCCCATCTGCGAACCCGGGGCCGGGCGCGCCCGGCCGACCAGCTGGGGCTGCAGGACGGGGAAGGGGATCCGCCGGTCGACGAGCTCCTCCGCCCAGTCGAACTCGAAGCCCTGCGCCTCCACGGCCGCGCGGGTGTCGCGGTTGAGGTGGCAGCCGGCGCTGACCAGCTTCCAGAGAGGCGCGATCCGGTCCTGCCAGGCGGCCAGGCGGGGATCGGCCGCACGGACGTGCTCGAACACGAGCAGGAGTCCGTCGGGGCGCAGCACCCTGCGGGCCTCCCGCAGCGCCGCGTCGGGATCCGCGATGGTGCACAGCGACAGCGTGAAGACCACCGTGTCGACGCTTCTGTCCTCGAGGGGCTGATGCTCGGCCCTCTCGCGCACCAACCGGGTGGGGAAAGGAAGCCCGAAAGCCTTGCGCCGGGCCCGCTCGAGCATGCCCGCCGACGGGTCGAGGAGGATCACCTCGCCCACGTCGTCGGGGTAGTGGGCCAGGTTGGCGCCGGTTCCGGCCCCGACGTCGAGGACCTGCCCGCGGGCCGATTCCAGCAGCCGCCGGCGGCGGGCGGCGAACACCTCCCGCTCGGCGCCGGCGAGGAAGAGGTCGTAGCCGGCCGCGAACAGCTTCCCGAGCGGCCCCGGCCTCACCGCGTGCACCTGCTGTGGCCGGCGTTGCATCGCCACAGTCTTGCCGGAGTGGCGCCGCGCCCTCGGTGCACGGCTACCCTTCGGCACACCCCGGCCGCCTTTTCCCCCAGGAGGACTGCACCACGATGCCTGTGATCCCGATCAGCCCGCCCGCCGGCACCCGCCGGGTCCTCGCCGACTACGCGGTCGGCCGCTCGTCGGGGACAGCTGTCGCCGAGATCGGGCTCGTCGCCGGCTTCGCCGGGCTGATCGGCCTGGCCGCCCAGGTGGTGGTGCCGCTGCCCTGGACGCCCGTGCCCGTCACCGGGCAGACCTTCGCGGTGCTGCTCGGCGCCGCCGTGCTCGGCGCCCGGCGCGCCGGCGCCGGCGGGCTGCTGTACCTGCTCGCCGGCCTGGCCGGCGTCCCCTGGTTCGCCGGGTGGAGCGCCGGCTACGTGGGGGCGTCGTTCGGCTACATAGTCGCCTTCCCCTTCGCCGCCGCCCTCGTGGGATGGCTGGCCGACGTCGGCTTCGCCCGGCGCCTCGCCGGGATGGTGGCCGCCATGGTCGCCGGCGACCTCGTCGTCTACCTCGGCGGCGTCCCGTGGCTGATGCAGAGCATCCACGTCGGCGTGCGGCGGGCGCTCGACCTCGGCGCCTTCCCGTTCCTCGCCGGCGACGCGCTGAAGCTGGCGCTCGCCGCTGCCCTGGTCCCCGCCGCGTGGTCGGCGGTCGGCCGGGTCGCCACCCGCCGCCCGCGCTGACGGCCGGCGGGGCGCGCCGGGAGGAGCAGCCGACGGCCTCCTCGAGAGCGACCGCGCCCCCGGGGTGGAGGGTCCCCGACCCGGCCGCAGGTGGTGTGCAAGACTTGCGGCAACTCGGCGATGACACAGAGGAGGCCTCCATGAGACGGTCCAGCATGGTCGTCAAGGGCGCCGTGATCGGGGGTGCTCTGGCGGCTTCGCTCACCTTCGGGGTGGGCGCGGCAGCGGCCCAGGGGCAGACCCAGTCCCCCGGCTACTCCAACGCCAGCACGACCGGTGCGTGCCACGGCGTGTTCGGCGAAGCGCGCGGCATGGCGCAGGCTTCGGACCCCACGGCCATCGCGGCGATGGCGCCATTGAAGAACGTCAACGGTCAGGACAACGCGGTGGGCAGCTGCCCCTACCAGGGGGAGCCGGCTCCGGCCTTCCCGCCGGGCCACCCCGCATAAGACCCCTCCGTCGCCGGGAAGGCTCGAGCGGTCGCCGCAGGTGAGGTGAGCGCCCCGCACCCGCGCGCCTGCCCGCCGGCCCCCGCCAGGGCGTACTCTCCCACCCTGTGACGACGCGGGGCACGTCAGGCACCTCGGGCACGGCGGGAACGTCGGGCACGGCGGGCAGGTCCGCCGTGGCGGGCAGGTCCGCCCGGCGGTCGGGGACGCGCCCTCGACCACCCCGCGAGCCGTGGTGGGCCCCCTGGCTCCTGGCGGGCGGGGCCGCGGCGGCGGGCGCCCTCGCCGGCGCGCACCCGACCGGGACGCCGGTCGTCGACCCTCTCTACGGCGCCGTCTTCGCCGCCGGCGTCACCCTGGCGGCCGCGCGGGCCGGGCGGGTGACCCTCCTGTGGCTGGCCATGGTCGCCACCGTCGCCGCCCGCAGCGTCGTGGTGTTCCCCGCCGCCGCCGGCCTGCTGCTCGCGTTCGCCGCGGCCTTCCCCCGCCGGCCCTGGCGCGCCCTCGACGCGCTCACCGGCGCCCTCGCCGTCCAGGTGCTGCTCCGGCTGCCCGGGGTCGGCTTCCACGGCGCCACCGCGCTGATCGCCGCCGCCGCCACCGCCCCGCTCCTCCTGTCCGGGGCGTGGAACCTCCCCGCGGGCGGCAGGCGGTGGGTCCGCCGCGCCGCTCTCGCCGCCGTCGGGCTCGCCGTCGTGTTCTGCGTCCCCCTCGGTGTGGCGGCGCTGCGCTCGCACGCGGCGCTCGCCCGGGGTATCGACGCCGCGGAAGGCGCCCTCGGGTCGGTGGGCGCCGGCAACGCCTCGTCGGCCAAGCAGGAGATGGCGGTCGCCGCGGGCGACTTCTCCGCCGTCGCCCGGGAGGTGGGCCCGTGGTGGACGGCCGGCGCCCGCCTGGTGCCGGTCGCCTCGCAGCAACGACAGGCCGTCTCGGCAGCGGTCTCCGTTGCCCGCGACGTCGCCGTGGTCGCCGACCGGGAGGCCGGCCGCATCGACTACGCCGGGCTGCACTACCAGGCCGGCGGGATCAACCTGGCGGAGCTGCGCGCCCTGCACGGGCCGCTGCACGTCGTCGACACCGACCTCACCGCCGGGGTGCGCACCCTCGCCGGCGTGCAGTCGCCGTGGCTGCTCCAGCCCGTCGAGTCCCGGCTCCGGCGCCTCGACCGGGAGGTCGCCAGGGCCCAGGCGAGCGCCTCCCTCGCCGACCAGGTCGTCGCCGGCGCCCCCGCCCTGCTCGGCGGCGACGGCACGCGCCGCTACTTCGTCGCCTTCATGGACACGTCCGAGAACCGGGGGCTCGGCGGGCTCCTCGCCTCCTACGCCATCCTCACCGTCCGGGGCGGGCACCTGAAGCTCAGCGGCGCCGCCGACGTCGGCACCCTCAACCAGGAGCTCGCCGCCCACGGCGGGGGACACCTCAGCGGGCCACCCGACTTCCTCGCCCGCTACGGCGACCAGCGGCCCCAGGACTACTTCCAGGACCTGACGATCTCCCCCGACCTTCCCACCGTCACCGACGTGGTGAACCAGCTCTACACCGAGGCCGGGCACCCGCCCATCGACGGCATGCTGCTCGTCGACCCCCGGTCGCTCGCGGCGCTGCTGAGCTTCACCGGCCCGGTCGCCGCCCCCGGCCTCGGGGAGATCTCGGCGTCCAACGCGGCGGGCCTGCTCAGCACCGGCCAGTACGCCCTCTACCCGGCCCCGTCGCAGCAGACGCTCCGCCGCCGCCTGCTCGCCGGCGCCCTCGCCGTGGCCTTCGAGCGGCTCAGCTCGGGATCGCTCCCCGGACCGAGAGTCCTGGCGGACACCCTGAGCCCCCAGGTGCACGGCGGCGACCTCCTGTTCTGGAGCCTCCACCCCCAGGACCAGCCGCTCTTGCGGCGCGTGGGGCTGGCGGGGGCGTTCCCCTCAGCCGCCGGCGGGGACCTGCTCGGCTTCGTCACACAGAACTCGGCCGGCAACAAGATCGACGCCTACCTCCACAAGGCGATCGCCGACGACGTCACCTACGACCCCTCGACCGGTGAGGTGTCGGCGACGGTGCACGTGACCCTCCGCAACGGGGCGCCGGCGTCGGGGCTGTCGAGCGCGGTGATCGGCAGCGTGACCCACGACGTGGCGCCCGGAACCAACCGAACGTGGTTCACGATCTACAGCCCGCTGCGCCTCGCCGGCGTCGAGATATCCGGCGTCTCCCACGAGGTCGTCACCACGGGCAAAGAGTTCGGCGTCGAGGCGTACAGCGGCTTCGTGACGATCCCGCCGGGTGGCAGCAGGGTTCTGACGGCGCGGCTGACGGGCCGGGTAGCGGGCGGCTCCTATCGGATGACCCTGTACCAGCAGCCGATGGTCATCCCTCAATCCGCCACGCTCGACGTCACGCCCGCGCCCGGGTGGCGTTCCGTCGGGCCCGCGGCGTGGGTCGCCGGCCCCGGGATGTCGGTGGTGCGCGACTTTCGCTTCGTCCGCTCGGGCTGACCGGCGCCGGCTTTCCTCTTTTTCTCGAAGAGCGGCGGCGTTTCGGTCCCCGCAGCCGTCGAAGTGCCGAGGTTTTGCGGGTTCCCCCTGGGCAAAGCAAACCGAAGCTGCTACTCTCGGCTGTACAGGCCCGTGAGTTGAGAACTCTAACGGGAAAGGGGCAGCGACATGAAAGCAGGGCGAAGGGCGCCGCTTCGCAGAGTGGCCGGGCCGCTTCTGGGTGTGGCATCGTTCGCTGCCGTCGGTTCCATCCTGGCGATGACCCCGGCGGGAGCATCGATCGTCGACTATCCGATCACCACCACGGTGCCGCCGTCCAGTTCGACGGCGCCGGCGTTGTCGACGACCACGACGACGGTCGCGCCGGCCACGACGGTAGCGCCGGCGCCGCAGAAGTCGAAGCTGGCCTTCACGGGCGCCGACGTTCTCGGCGTGACGGCCGCGGGCGCGGTGGCGGTCGGTGGCGGCGGCACGCTCGTACTCCTCAGCAGGCGCCGCCGGCAGAAGCACGAAGACACCGACCGCAGCTGACGCGCTGCCGCTCGGGCGCCGGCCCATGGTGAACCCGTTCGGGCAGCGCGACGTCCTGCTTGTCGGCGCTGGCGCGGCCCTGACATACCTGGCGGCTCGCGCCGCGGGCTGGAAGCGGCCGGCGGGAGGGATCGTCCTGGTCGCCGTCGCCTTCGGCGGGCTCATCGCCACCGGCAACGCGGCATGGTCCTTGGGGCTGGCGCTCGCTTCTCTCCTGGCATCCGGTTGGGTGGCGGCCGCCGGCGCCGCCTGGCCCGGCGCCTGGACGCTTCTCCTCGGTGCCGTGCTCCTGGCCTTCGGCCCCGGGGGCGCTCCCGGGCCGTTGTGGTTGCGCCTGACGGTGGTCGCACTGACACCTTTGGTGGCAGCGGCGCTCGATTCCTTCGATCGCCGGCGGGGGAGCGTCGCCCTTCCCCTCCTGGCCATCGCGGCCGCCGGCGCCTACGGCACCGAGCCCGACACCGAACAGACCCTGGTCGTGCTGGGAGCCCTCGCCGGCGTGTGCGCCGCCGGGTGGTGGCTGCGGGCCGGGATCGGCCGGGTGGCAACCCCCGCCGTCGCGGGTTTGATCGTATGGACCTTCGCGGTCGACGGCCGCGGCCGGCACTCGTCGATCGTCGCGGCGATCGGCTGCCTCGGCGTCCTCCTCGCCGAACCCGTCGCCGCCGCCTTGATCGCCGCGCGCCGAAAGCGGTGGCGCGAGTTCAATCGGTGGTACTGGCTGGTCATACTGGCCTTGTTCCAGGCCGGGATCGTGCTGATCAGCCACGCAGCGGGCATTCGCACGTCCCTCGGGTGGGCGCTCGAGGCCGTGGCGGCAACCCTCGCCGCCACCGTGGCCGTGCTCTACGCCGCCGGCGTGGCCGGCCTCCTCGCCTTGCCTGTTTTGCGCGATCGCGCCCCGGGCGGTGCGCTCGACCTCACCGGAGAGGCAGGAACCACGCGATGCCCGTAGCGCACGATCGCACACCGGGTGTATGCTGCAGGTGACGGGGACTCATACTCGAAATGGGGCAGCTATGGGTACGCCGGGTGGCATAAGTCGAAGGGACATCCTCAAGAAGGGCGCCGCAGCCGGCGCCGCCTTCTGGGCCGTGCCTGTGATCGAGAGCGTCACGTCGCGTGCCGCCGCGACCTCCTACCCGACGATCACCTGCTCGTACGCGATCGTGGTCTACCAGTGCGGCACCACCTACTACTGGGCGCGCTACGCCAACACGGCGGACAACACCTGCACCCCCGGCGGCAACAACGGTGGTGGCACTGGCTGCACGTGGCCCTATCCGGGTGGCCCCTCCAATGGCGTTGTTATCGGCCAATTCAACGCGAACGCGTCTGTGCCCAACATCTCGGTGAACGGTACCCCGCTGCAGTGGGGCGCTATGAATTGCACTAACTTGACGCAGATCGGTGACACCATTACGGCTGACTCCACTTGCACGATTCTGGCGGCGGTGGCCTTTGGCGGTAACACATGCGCTCCGGTGTCGCTGAACGGCACCGGCAACGGCAACGCTGTAACCTTGATCGGATGCGTATGAGATGCGTCCTGAGGCCTGTCTGAAGACCAAGCTCGTATCCGAGCGGAATGCCGCGTAGCGCGCATCGGGCGCCCTGAGTCATCCGTGGGTGACTGAGAGCAGCAGAAGTTCCCGCGGTCCCGGCGCCGGCTGCCCGTCCGTCGGCGCGGCCGAACAAGGGCGGCATCGGTCGCCGGCTCCGCAAGAAGGTCCGGTTCGCAGGAGACGATCGCGACCTCTGACTGGCATCACCTGATTTGCGTCGTACGCTCCCCGCACCTCGGCCGCTGGTCGCTGGAAGAGTTGTCGCGCTGCAGGCGCTCAGCGTCGATGCCACCACTCTTAGTGGTTGACACACGAGGACATGCCGGCACCCGAACACCAACGTTACGCAGCGCTGTTCTTCTCGCGCTTAGAGCGCGTGAAGGCCGGACACACGTTCTTGCGAGCCGGTAGGCATTGTTTGTAAGGCATTGTGGATCGGCAACCCAGATGCCACCGGGTGTGATCTGACGCTGGACGCCGTCGCGTGCGCCGCGGCGCATTCTTCTTTTTCCTCGCCCCCCTTTCGTTAAGAGCGTGTGCTGACTACTGTGGGTGGCCAGGGCAGCGGGAGACAGAAGGGGCATATTCGGTGACCGTTACGGGTATTGACCGAGGGGGCGCCATCCGGGGGGGTCGCGGCAAGGGAAGCTGGCGGTGGGACATTGGGGCGCACCGCCGGGTCCTGCTCGTCGCTATGGATGTGGCCGTCTGGGTTGTTGCGGTCACGGGCGCGATCCTGCTGCGCTTCGGGTTCGACACCCATCGATCGATCACCCCCCACCTGGGCCTGATCCTCGCCACCGCGGCCGTATTGCAGATGGTCCTCGGGGTCCTGACGGGCCTGTACCGCACCCGTTGGCGGGTGGGAAGCTTCGAGGAGCTTCTGACGCTCGGCCCCACCATCGTGGCCGTCACCGTCGGCACCACGGTGGTCAGCTTCATTCCTGCCCAGCACGTCGTTCCTGCGAGCGCCACGGTCGGGGGCGGCGCACTGGCCCTGGCGTTCTGTGCCGGGTCGCGGGTGACGTGGCGTCTCAGCGTCGAGCGCCACCGCCACCCCGGCCACCATGCCGAGCGGACGATCATCTTCGGAGCGGGCGAGGCGGGAGCCCAGCTGGTGGGTGCGCTCGCCGATCCGGGAAGCGGTTTCCTGCCGGTGGCGCTCCTCGACGACGATCCGCGCAAGCGGAACCTCCGCGTGCGCAGGCTCAAGGTCTCCGGCACCCGCCACGACCTGGCGGCGGTCGCCAAGGCGCACGACGCCGAGTCGGTCATCATCGCCATCCCGAGCGCCGGCGGCCGGCTGGTGAGGGAGATCACCGAGCTGGCCGAGAGGGCGGGCGTCGCCGCCAAGGTCCTGCCGACGGTGTCGCAGATGCTGTCCACGTCGGTGCGGACCTCCGACATCCGGCCGGTCACCCCGGCCGACCTTCTCGGCCGGCGGGTCATCCGCACCGAGGTCGACCAGATCGCCGGCTACCTGACCGGCAAACGGGTTCTCGTCACCGGCGCCGGCGGGTCGATCGGGTCCGAGCTGTGCCGCCAGATCCACCGATACGGGCCCGCGTCGCTCGTGATGCTCGACCGGGACGAGTCCGCCCTCCACGGGGTCGAGCTGTCCATCCAGGGCAAGGCCCTGATGAACTCCCGGACGCTGGCGCTCTGCGACATCCGCGACGCCGACGCCGTGTCGGCCGTCTTCGCCGAGCACCGCCCCCAGGTGGTCTTCCACGCCGCAGCCCTCAAGCACCTGCCGATGCTCGAGATGTGGCCCGCCGAGGGCGTGAAGACCAACGTGCGCGGCACCGGGAACGTGCTGGCCGCGGCGGAGGAGTTCGACGTGCGCCGCTTCGTGAACATCTCCACCGACAAGGCGGCCAATCCGACGAGCGTTCTCGGTTACACCAAACGGATCGGTGAACGACTCACGGCGGATGTGGCGGGCGCGGCCGGCGGCACGTACTTGAGCGTCCGTTTCGGCAACGTCCTCGGCAGCCGCGGCTCGGTGCTCGAGACCTTCCAGGCCCAGGTCGCGGCCGGCGGCCCTCTAACGGTCACCCATCCCGAGGTCATGCGCTACTTCATGACCATCGAGGAGGCGGTCGAGCTGGTCATCCAGGCGGGCGCCATCGGCCGCGACGGCCAGGTCCTCGTCCTCGACATGGGCGAGCCGGTGCGCATCGCCGAGGTCGCCGCCCGCATGGTGGCGGCGGCGGGGCGGCCGATCCGCATCGTCTACACCGGGCTGCGCCCCGGCGAGAAGCTCAGCGAGGATCTCTTCGGTGACGGCGAGATCGACGAGCGCCCCGGCCACCCGCTCATCTCCCATGTGAGCGTCGCCCCCCTCGGGCCCGAGGCCCTTGACGTCCTGGACCCCCGCCTGTCGCCAGCGGCCATACGCGGGCTGCTCGGCGCGCTCTGCCGGGCGGAGCCGAGCGTGTCCGAGGTCAGGGGCCAGATCATCGACCTGACCGAGCGGGCGAGCGATGTCGTCAACCTGTGATCTCGTCATCTACGGCGCCGGCGGCATGGGCCAGGAGGTCGCCGACCTGGTCGGCGCGGCAGGTGCCGACGGGGCGCCGTGGCGGGTGGTCGGCTTCGTCGACGACGACGTCGAGCTCGCCGGCGCCGAGATCGTGGGGTTGCCGGTGCTCGGCGATCACACCTGGCTCGAGGGCCGCTCCGTCGCCGTCGTGGTGGCGCTCGGGGCGCCGGCCGCACGGCGGCGGGGACGGGATCTCCTCCGCTCCCTCGGCGTCGCGGAACTGCCGGCGCTCGTGCACCCGGCGGCATACGTGGGCAAAGACTGCGACCTTGGCGCCGGCACGGTCGTCGCAGCACGGGCCGTCCTGACCGTGGACGTCAAGGTCGGTGACCTGGCCATCGTCAACATCGGGGCGACGGTGAGCCACAACGGCCGCCTCGGAGACTTCGCCACTCTCGCCCCGGCCGTGCATCTCGCCGGCAACGTCCGCGTCGGGGAGGGCGCCGACCTCGGCATCGGCTGCTCGGTCATCCAGGGTCACACCGTCGGGCAGTGGTCCGTCGTGGGAGCCGGCGCCGTCGTGCTCGACGACGTCGACCCCGACACGACCGTCGTCGGAGTGCCCGCCCGGATCGTCTCCAAGCGGCGGCCGGGCTGGCAGGAGTGAGCATGGCCGGCGACTCGCGCCCCGCCGCGCGGATCCGCCTGGCGTGTCCCGACGTGGGCGACGAGGAGATCGCCGCGGTGACCAGCGTGCTGCGGACGCCGATCCTGACCAACGGCCCGGAGACGGCTGCTTTCGAAAGGGAGTTCGCCGCCTACCACGGCGCCGAGCACGGCGTCGCCTTCGCCAACGGCACCGTCGCACTCGTCGCCATGTTCGCCGCCCTCGGCATCGGCCCCGGCGACGAGGTCGTGGTGCCGTCCCTCACCTTCGTGTCCTCGGCGACCTCGATCGTCCAGGCCGGCGCCACGCCGGTGTTCGCCGACGTCGACCCCGACACGTTCAACCTCGACCCCGCCGACGCCGCCCGCCGCATCGGTCCACGCACGAAGGCGATCCTGGCCGTGCACTACGGCGGCCAGCCGGCCGACCTCGCCGAGCTGGCAGCCCTCGCCGAGGACGCCGGTCTGCTCCTCCTCGAGGACGCGGCCGAGGCGCACGGCGCCCGCTACCGGGGCCGGCACGTGGGGACGTGGGGGAAAGCCGGGATGTTCAGCTTCACCCCGACCAAGAACATCACCACCGGCGAGGGGGGACTGGTCCTCACCGGCGACGGCGATCTCGCCGGCCGGCTGCGCCTCATCCGCAACCACGGCCAGACCGAGCCTTACGTCCACACCCTGCTCGGGTCGAACTGGCGGATCACCGAGATGCAGGCGGCGATGGGCCGCGCGCAGGTCGCCAAGCTCGACCGGATCCTCCACCGCAAGCGGGCCGTCGCCGCCGAGCTCGACCGGCTGCTCGCGGCCATGGACGGTGTGACGGCCCCGGTCGTGCGGCCGGACCGGGACCACGTCCACATGCTCTACACGGTGAAGTTCGCCGGAGGCCGGGCGGCGCGGGAGGCGGCCGTCGACGAGCTCGCGCGGCGGGGCATAGAGAGCCGGGTGTACTTCCCGCCCGTGCACCGCCAGCCGATCTTCGCCGGCACCCGCGCCGACCTCCCGGTTACCGACGACCTCGCCGGGCGGATCCTGTCGCTGCCGGCCCACTCGCGCCTGACCGCCGCCGAACTGGCCGAGATCGCGGCGGGCGTCGAGGCGGCGGCGGGGGTACCCGTGGCGGTGGCGTGATGGTCCAGCGGGCCGCCGGGCTTGTCCTCACCGCGGTTGCGTCGCCCGTGATCGCTCTCGTCGCCGCGCTGGTCCGGCTCTTCGACGGCAGCCCGGTGATCTTCAGCCAGGAGCGGGCGGGGCAGGGGGGGAGACCCTTCCGTGTCCTCAAGTTCCGCACGATGCGGGTTCCTGGCTCCCCCGACGAGCCCGACGGGGACCGCCTTACACGCCTCGGCAGCTTCCTGCGGGCGTCGAGCCTCGACGAGCTGCCCAGCCTGTGGAACGTCGCCCGCGGCGACATGAACCTCGTCGGCCCCCGCCCCCTGCCGACGGCCTACACCGGCTCGTACTCGCCGGCGCAGGCCCGCCGGCTGGAGGTCAAGCCCGGCCTCACCGGGCCCGTCCAGGTCCGTGGCCGCAACGCGCTCACGTGGGAGGAGAAGTTCGCCCTCGACACCTGGTATGTCGACAACCGCAGCTGGCGGCTCGACCTCCGCCTGCTCGCCCAGACCCCGCTGGCGATTCTCAGCGCCCGAGGCATCTCCCACCCCGGGCACGCCACGATGCCGGTCTTCGGTATGGCGGAAGTTGATCAAATCGGCGCCGGAGCAGGGAGGCCCTCACGGTGACCGAGTGCGCGCCTTCCGAAGCCTCCAACGGGGAGGACTGCCGGCTGTCCGTTGTAATCGCTTGCTTCAACGGGATGCCATACCTGAAGGAGCAGTTGGATGCACTGTGCCGTGAGGACCCTCCCTTTCACTGGGAGCTTATCGTGGCTGACAACGGGTCGACGGACGGAAGCAAGGAGCTGGCGCGTTCGTACTCGGGCCGCCTGCCAATTCGAGTACTGGATGCGTCCGACATCGGAGGACCCGCACACGCTCGGAACCGAGGAGTCGCGGCCGCGAGATCAGAGCAGATAGCCACCTTGGATGCAGATGACATCATCTCTCCGGGGTACTTACAGAAGGTGCAGACTGCGATAGCGAATAGCGCCTTTGTGGCTGCAAGGATGGACATCGACTCGATCAATCCCTCGTGGATTCAGAAGGCGTACCGAATTCCGACCCTGGATGCCGGCCTTCCCGTGGTGAAGCCTTACGCTGCGGCCTTTGGCGGTATGCTGGGAATGCGCAAGGTTCTCTTCGACTCAGTAAATGGATTTGACGAATTTCTCTCGGGTCACGAGGATATAGATCTGTGCTGGCGGATCCAGCGGTCTAATAATGTCGTCTTGGCATTATGTGATGGAACAGTCCGATATCGCTTGCGGTCGACGTTACCAGCTATCTTCAAGCAGGCTCGTCGACAAGGGCGGGGGGCTGCTCAGTTCTACGTGAAATGGCGTGGAGCCGGCATGGGGCGGGCGAGTGCACGGCAAGTGGCCAGGCGTTGGATCGCGACCGCAGCACATCTCTGCTTAGCGTGGAGGTCCAAGACACACCTCGCAAGGGGGATCCACCTCCTTGGTCTCAACGTCGGGTGTCTGGAGGGCAGCATCATCAACCGCGTCTTGTTCATGTGATACCGCCGGCCCTGGGTTTGCGAAGAGTCCTGGTCACCTTCGGTGTTGTGAGTCGCATTGAGGTCCGGCCCGGCGGCTCGGTGCGTCTGGGTGACACGTCGCGACCGGCGTTTTGCGTGGTGTTCTCACCGGGGTTTCTCTGCCTGTGAAGGTGCGCAGGAGAAATTCGTCCCGGGGTCCCATCCGGATCATGTTGGTTGACCCTGGGGGTGGACTTGGTGGAGCAGAGGTCGTCTTGGACCTCTTGGCTCGCCGCGCAGACGCTGACCAGTTCTCCCCGATCGTGGTCTGTCTGCAACAAGGGTCTTGGCCGGCGGGATTGCGGGCGGCTGGAATCGAGACCTATGTGTTTCCTCGCAACCACCTGCGAGACCTCGTCCGGGTCGCCCGGATCATAGGCAACCTGGTCCGCATCATCGCGCGTCGCGACGTCCAGATTGTTCATGCTAACGGAAACTCGGCACTGGTTTACGCGAGCGTGGCCGCCCGACTGAGCCACACCCGTCTCGTGTGGCACCTCCACGACCCTCAGCGCAACACAGGTCTGGTCCGGTCGGTTCTGCTCCGTATCCTTCAATGGTGTGATCCTGATGCGGTCGTCTTCTCGAGTCCCGCGGCTGAGGCGGTGTGGAAACCACTGCTGGCCGGACTGCGGGCTACGCAGCAGGTCATCCTCCCCGGAGTCGATACGGGGAGGCTAGCCGCTGGCGACGCGGCCAGAGCTCGCCGGGCGCTTGGGCTCCCCACCGATGCCCCGGTCGTGACCATGCTCGCTCGACCGGTGGCTTACAAGGGTCAAGATCTCTTGGTCGAGGCTTTGCCAATCATCCGGATCGCCCATCCCAACGTTCGGGTCGTGTTCGCCGGGATGAGCGCCGAGGACGAGTGGGGCGCCTCGATCGCTACTCTGGCCTTCAGCCTGGGGGTGGAGGACAACGTCGTCCTTCCCGGGTATCTGCCGGAGGATCTCAAAGTCGACCTGTTGGCAGCCACCTCGATTCTGGCCCATCCGTCCCGGACGGAGCCCCTAGGACTGGCGATGCTGGAGGGCATGGCCGCTGGGGTGCCAGTTGTCGCCGCCGCCACCGACGGCGCTCGACTGCTCGTGTCGCCAGGCCAAACCGGGGTGCTCGTGCCGGTTGGGAATCAGACGGCCCTGGGAGAAGCCATAGCTGCCCTGTTGGATGACGCCCCTAGGCGGCAGGAAATGGGCTCTGCCGCAGCTGCTCGGGCCGACAGCCTCGCCAATGGACGGATGGTCAAGGATGTCGAGGCGATATGGGAGGCCGTGACCAGGGCTTCGAGCAGCCCTGAGTGCGGCCACCGGGGTCCATCGTGAGAGGGCGCAGCGGACTGACCTCCTTGCCGTTGGCTGGCTCGCAGTAAGGCTGGAGGTTCGCTTATCCGAGGCTATCCGTGGGTCAGCCAGCAATTGCCCCGATGGCAGGAGCGACATGCAGGTGTGATCATTACGGTCGCGACAGCGCGAGCAGGCGTTCATAGGTAACGAGCGTGATCTCGATGACTCGCCGCTGGTCGAACTCGCGCTTTGCCTTCTCTGACGCGCGATGTCCCATTTCACGGCGCAGCCTAGGATCGGTGGCCAGCCGGGCAATGGCAGCGGTCAGGGAATCGGGGTTTCGGGGCGGGACGAGAAGTCCGGTCACGCCGTTGTCCACGACTTGACGGCAGCCCCTGACATCGGTGGCGACGATAGGCAGGCCCATAGCCGCCGCCTCCATCGCGGACCTGGGGAATCCTTCTCGATAGGACGCCAGGACGTACACGTCGAGGGCCGCATAGAGATCTTCCACGTCGGCCCGGTGTCCAAGCAGCCGAACGCCGGCGGCTTCGGCCGCGGTCAGGTCGGTAGATCCGATGCCGTCTCGCTTTCCGGGTTCGGTGGGTCCCGCGACCACAACCATGACGGTCGGAGCCATCTCCTTCAACTGTGCGGCGGCAGCGAACAGGTCGGCGTATCCCTTCTCCCATACCAGCCGCCCGACAGCCCCGATGATCACGGTATCGTCAGTGGCGCCGAGCGCTGCCCGGATCCGATTGCGAGCCTTCTCGGACCTCGTACCCGTTCGGAACCGCTCCAAGTCGATGCCATTGCCCAGCAAAAGGAGACGGCTGCGGGGAACTCCCAGCGCAGCCAGGGTCTCGAGGTCCTCCGGGTTCTGCAGCAGTTCGGCATCAGAGCACGCTGCGGCGATCCGCTCCATGGCGTAGACCGGAATCCGACGAGACAGCGGATCCTCCCGGGTGGCGTAGAGGCCGTGGACGGTGTTGATCACGACAGGCACACCGGCGATCCGAGCCGCCAGCCGACCGTATACGCCGGCTTTGGGGTTGTGGGTATGGACGATGTCGGGACGCACGCGGCGAAAAAGGCGATACAGCGACGCGGCAGCGCGCCAGTCCTCCGCAAGGGAGACGCCCCTTGTGGCGTGGCGCAGGGGAATGTGAGGGATGTCCGCAGCCCGGAGGTCAGCAACAAAAGGTCCCGGAGCGGAAACGCCGACAACGTCGTAACCGGCGCGAGCAAAGGCGGTCAGCTGGGGACGCAGCAGGAGGGAGAGGCTGATGTCGGTCGTCGTTATGTGCATCAAGAGTGGGCGGCCGGGACCCGGTCGCCGCCAGGGGGCGCTTGCCTCCCTCAAGACGTCGCGCCCGCTAAGGGCCTGGAAGTAAATAACATGGTTGTTGTTTGTTTGGTCAGGCTGCTCGGATCGTGTAGTTCCAGTCGCCCTGGAACTCGTGTCTGGTGATGGGAACAGCGGCTACTTGCTTGTCGGTGACCGTGATCCCGATCGGGTAGTAGCCCTGGTCGAGTTGAGCTCGAACCTTGAGGCCGGTGCGGGTGGTGGTCGCAGCAATGAGGTCCACGATGACCTGGTGGCTGGTGAGCGGCCGGCCACGCCAGTTCATCGAGATGGCTGAGAACAGGCGGTGCTCGATCTTGTTGAACTTGGAGGTCCCGGGCGGGAAGTGGCAGACGGTGATCTCTATGCCGGTGCGCGCTGCGAGCTCGGCCAGCTCCACCTTCCATAGCCGGCTGCGGTATCCGTTCGATCCGCCCGCGTCCGCGGTGATCAAAAGCCGGGTGGCATCGGGGTAGGCGACCGACCCAACCTGATCCCACCAGCGGCCGATACTGGTCACCGCGAACTCGGCGGTGTCGCCGTCGTCGCCTACGCCAACGAAGCCTTCGTTGGCGGCTACGTCATAGACGCCGCAAGGGACGGCCTTGCCCACCTCGGGGTCGGGGAAGTCATGCACGTCGACTCGTACCGGTGTTTTGGCCGGCTGCCCTTCACGCCCGCCGTTCTTGAGGTTCCCAACGACCTCCTTCTTTTTCGTGTCAACGCTGACCACCGGCTCACCGGCGGCCAGGTGA
>JAJYLA010000185.1 GCA_021788115.1 Actinomycetes bacterium
CATCGACATCACAGGCCAGATCGCCTCATGGTGAAAAACGCCATGTTCACCAAAAGCTGCCGACCACTGTCCACACAACACCGCCGGTCCGTGTGCAGACAGCGTTGCCGCTAACACAGGCTTTGACCAGCAGGTCGGTGACGGTGATCTTGTTGGCCCCGGAGCCGACCTGGTCATTGGCTTCGGCCCGAAAGGCAAGCAGCGGTTCGGTATCTATGACGCTGGTGAGATAGAAGTGCGGTGCGTCCGCGCTTTGCGTGAGCCGCTCGGCGGTTATGCGCCGCACGGCCGTCAGCGGGACTTCTTCCTCGTCGCCGCCAGTGGAGGACACCGGCGGAGCGGTGCTGGGCGTGGCCGGTCGGGGTATCGCCGGGGTGACCGGCGGGGCGGTTGAGGGTGTGGTAGCGCCGAGATGGTGGGCGATGGCGGCTTCCACGTCAGCGCGGATGATGCGCCCGCCGGGGCCGGTGCCGGGGATGTCGGTAAGGGCGATGCCGTGGCTGCGTGCGAGGGAGCGGGCCAGCGGCGAGCTTCTTCGGGTTCCGGTGTCCCGGCCCGCTTCGAAGGAGGGGCCGTGGGGCGGGGAGGGGGTCACGTGGTCGGTGACCCCATTGCCATCGGGACTGACCGGTGAGGGTACCGATAGCTGGGCAGGCGCCGGGCGGGCGCGGGGGGGAGCCGGGCCGGTTCCGATGACGGCGATCGGCTGGCCGATGGGCACGGTGGCGCCTTCTTCGACCAGGAGTTGTTGGAGGGTGCCGTCTTCGTAGGCTTCGAGGTCCATGTTGGCCTTGTCGGTTTGGATCTCGGCGATCACCTCCCCTTTGGTGACCGGTTCCCCGGGCTGTTTGAGCCACCTGGCGACGGTGCCTTCTTCCATGGTGTCGGAGAGGCGAGGCATCAAGAGTTCGGCCACTGCACCTCCTAGGCCGGGTACCGGGTGGCGTCGAGGGTTTCTTTGATTACCTTGGTGAGATCAGCCGCGTCGGGCAACGCCGCGGATTCGAGCGGTTTGGAGTACGGGAGGGGGACCTCGGCGGCGGCGACTCTGCGCACCGGGGCGTCGAGGTAGTCGAACGCGCCTTCCTGGATGGTGGCGGCGACTTCGGCGCCGACGCCGTAGCTGAGCCAGTCGTCCTCGAGAACTATGGCCCGGCTGGTCTTGCGAACCGAGGCGCAGATGGCGGGACGGTCGAGGGGGCGGAGGCTGCGCAGGTCGATGACCTCTACCGAGATGCCCTCTTCTTCGAGGCGGCGGGCGACTTGGAGGGCGATCACCGCGCCTCTGGAGTAGGAGATGACGGTGATGTCGCGCCCTTGTTTCATCACCGCGGCACGGCCGATATCGAGGGTGTAGGGGTCGTCGGAGACGTCTCCTTTGGTGTTGTATAGGGCGAGGTTTTCCAGCACCAGGACCGGGTCGTCGTCGCGTATCGCGGCGGCGAGGAGGCCTTTGGCATCGGCGGGGGTGGCGGGCGCGACGACTTTGAGGCCGGGCATGTGCGCGTAGTACACCTCGATGTTCTGGGAGTGGGTGGCGGCCAGCTGCTGGCCGCCACCGCCCGGGGTGCGGATGACGAGGGGAACGGTTGCCTGGCCGCCGAACATGGCGTGCACCTTGGCGGCGTGGTTGACGATCTGGTCGATGGCCAGGAGGCTGAAGTTGATGGTCATGATCTCCACTACCGGCCGCAGACCGAGCATGGCCGCACCGATGGCAGCACCGACGAAGCCTTCCTCGCAGATGGGGGTGTCTTTGACCCGGCGGGGACCGAACTCGGCGAGCAGGCCGGCGGTGATCTTGTAGGACCCTTCGAACACGCCGATCTCTTCGCCCATCAGCAACACGTTGTCGTCCCGGAGCATCTCGGCTCGGAGCGTGTCGTGCAGAGCCTGCCGGTAGGTGAGAGTGGTCATGGCCGCCCTCTCATCCGGTTCGGTCCGATTGGTCGGGCCCGCAGTCCAGCGGCTCGCCGGGCAGCGATGTGGAGGTGTTGGGGACCGGGGTGGCGTAGGTGCGGGCGAAGAGTTGGTCTTGGCCAGGGAAGGGGCTGTCTTCGGCGAAAGCCACCGCGGCGGACACGGCTTGTTCGGCATCGGTGTCGATGCGCGACGCCTCCTCGCCGTCCAGGATGCCTGCAGTGATGAGTTGGGAGCGGAACTGGGGGAGAGGGTCCAGGCTGCGCAGCCGGTCGGTCTCCTCCTTGGTGCGGTAGCGGGCCGGGTCGACCACGGAGTGGCCGCGCAGCCGGTAGCAGACCGCTTCGAGGATGGACGGCCGGCGTTCGGAGCGGGCCCGGTCCAGCGCGCCGGCGGCTGCGTCGCGTACGGCCAGCACGTCGTTGCCGTCCACCCGGGTGCCGGGCATCCGGTAGGCGCATCCCCGTCGGTATAGCTCGGGTTCGGCGGAGGAGGCGGAGACCGGGGTGCCCATGCCCAGCCCGTTGTTGACGATCACGTACACGATCGGGAGATGCCAGATCGCGGCCAGGTTGAGCGACTCGTGGAACGCCCCGATGTTGGTGGCGCCGTCGCCGATCAGGCACATCACCGCCTCGGCGCGTTCCCCGGGTTCGGCCCGGTAGGAGATGGCGAGCGCGGCCCCGGTGGCCAGCGGGATCTGACCGCCGACGATCCCGTACCCCCCGAGCAGGCGCAGATCGGCGTCGAAGAGGTGCATCGATCCGCCCCAACCGCCCGAGGTGCCGGTCGCCTTGCCGAACAGTTCGGCCATCACCCGTTCGGCCGGGACGCCCCGGGCCAGGGCATAGCCGTGCTCCCGGTAGGTGGCGAAAAGGTAGTCGGTGGGGCACAGAGCGGCCATGAGGCCGACGACGGTGGCTTCCTCGCCGAGGTTGAGGTGGCAGTAACCACCGATCTTGGCCTTGGTGTACATCTCGGCGGCGCGAAGCTCGAACGCCCGGATCAACGCCATCTGCCGGTAGTAGCCGACCAGCGGCTCGGGTGGCTCCCCGGACAGGTCGGAGTGGCCGTCAGGTGTGGTGGTTTGTCCGGCTGTTCGGACCTGGTCGCTCATTGGGGCACCATCCGGCGGATGGTGCCCCGTCCCGCCACTCTGATTCGCTCGACAAGCTCGCTCATTGCTCTCCTATCTCCCCACGGCCCGCTCCTGCTAGCTGCCAGGGGGCTGTTCTTGGAGGGTGAACCGTTCCCCGTCGCCGTGGCAGCGGGGGCAGCGCGAGGGGGTGTGCGGGCCGGCTACTTGTTCGCCGCACGTCTCGCACACCCAGTGGGTGGTCATGGTGGCGACCACGTCGGATCGGCTGACGATGCCGACCAGCCGCCCGGCGGTTAGTACCGGGAGCCGGCCGATGCGCTGCTCGACCAACAGGTGGCGGACGTCTTCGACGTCGGTGTCGGCGGAGGCGGTGATCACCCCGGTGGTCATCACTTCGGCCGCGGTCGCTCCTTGCTTGGACAACAGGTCGGACTCGCTGACCAGGCCGGCAAGCGCCCCCGAGGCGTCCAGCACCGGCACCGCGCTGATGCGATGATGGGCGAGCAGCTCGGCGAGGTCGGCCACGGTGGTGTCCAGATCGGCCGTCACTACCTGGGTGGTCATGATCTCATGAACCTTCATCAAGCTCATTCTTTCCCATCCCCGGACCGGCCGGCGCTGCTGCTATGGAGGTGCGCATGAACCCCGCAGAGGTGACCGAATACGACGTGGTGGTGCTGGGCGGCGGAACCGGCGGTTACAGCTGCGCGCTGCGGGCCTCGGAGCTGGGCCTGTCGGTGGCGCTGGTGGAGCAGGATCTGCTTGGAGGTACCTGCCTGCATCGGGGCTGCATCCCTTCCAAGGCGCTGCTTCACGCCGCTTCGATCATGGAGGCGATCGAAGAAGGCGCCGGCCGCTGGGGTATCGACGCCGCGGTGAAGTCGGTCGACGCCGCCGTGTTGGCCGCGACCCGGGACGACATCGTGACCCGGAACTTCAAGGGCCTCGTCCAGCACCTCGACCTCCAGCAGGTGTCGGTCTTCGAAGGGCACGGGCAGCTGACCTCGACCCGCAGCCTCACCGTCACCCCCCAGCCGGCTTCGGGCCGCCCGGTGGTCGAGTTGACCGCCAGACGAGGAGTGGTCATCGCCACCGGCAGCGCGCCCAAGGAGCTGCCCGGCCTGACGTCGGACGGCGTCCGGGTGATGACCTCTGACGACGCGACCAGAACCGACCGGGTTCCTCGCTCGGTG
>JAJYLA010000057.1 GCA_021788115.1 Actinomycetes bacterium
GCGGTGTGGCCGGCGGCGGTGCCGGCGGGGGCGCCGGCGGAGGCGCCGGCGGCGGCCGGCCCCACGGGCCCGTTCCTATCGGTGCGACGCCCCGCCGCAGTGGCTCCCGCGCCCGTGATGGGGCCTGCGGGTCGCCCCCGGGCGGCTCGGGCCAGCTGGCTGTGGGCGTCTGAGGCGGTGCGCTGTCGGCCATCGGGTGTGCAGCCAGGCTACGCCCCGTCCCGCTCGCCATCGCGGAGAGCCGGCGGGCGGTCGGACAGAATGGCACATGCGCCTCGTCATCGCGACATGCGCCGTCGACTACGAAGGGCGGCTGTCGGCGCACCTCCCCACGGCGACCAGACTCCTTATGGTGAAGGCGGACGGCTCCGTGTCGGTCCACTCCGACGACCGTGCCTACAAGCCGCTCAACTGGATGACCCAGCCGTGCGAGCTTCGGGCCGAACCGGGCCGGTGGGTGGTGAGCAACCCCAAGGGGGAGACGCTGACGATCACCATCGACGAGGTGCACCTCGACGTCCAGCACGAGCTCGGCGCCGACCCCGGCCTGCAGAAGCACGGGGTCGAAGCCCAGCTCCAGGAACTGCTCGCCGCCAACCCGGGATTCCTGTCGCAGGGCCTCCGGCTGGTTCGCCGCGAGTACCCGACGGACATCGGCCCTGTGGATCTGCTCTGCCGCGACGCCGCGGGTCAGGCGGTGGCGGTGGAAATCAAAAGGCGCGGCGAGATCGACGGCGTCGAGCAGCTTGCTCGATACCTCGAGCGCCTGGACCTCGACGGCAGGCTGCGGCCGGTGCGAGGAATTCTCGCCGCGCAACGCATCAAACCCCAGGCCCAGGTTCTCGCGACCGCTCGCGGGATCGAGTGCGTGGAAGTCGACTGCGAGCGCCTACGCGGCGCCGGCGTGGAGCGCCTGACTCTCTTCTGAACCCTGCGCCCCCGGGCTGGTGCCGGCGCGGGGTGCCAACTCAGCTACCGCCGCCCTGCCGCTCGGCGGTCTCGGGCCAGGCGCCGAGCGTTCCCGGTTCGATGAGGGCCGGCGCCGGTCGGGCCGGCGCCTCGTCGGCCTGACGCTCACTGACCGCGATTGCCGCCCGGACGAGCGGATCGACGAGCGCCGCTGGCAGAGGCGCACCGTCACGCAGGGCGTCTTCTATCTTTCGTTCCGGCACGTACACCGGGCGGGCGACGGCGATGCCGGGCGATGGGCCGGCGGCCCGGGAGGTCCCCGTGGCGGCTCCGGTCGTCCAGTCCGGCCAGCCGCGCCCGCCCCGAGGTGCCGCTCCCGAGGACCCGTCGAGGAGGCTCGTCAGCGCACGGGCCATCTCGGCCCTCGTCCTCGGGTTGCGAGGCGACCGGTTCACCACCGCCACCAACCGGGCGGGAGAAACGCCGGCGCCGATCAGCGTGCGGATGAGGCCCGCGAGCGAGTGGATCCCCTTCAACCCGGGACTCCCCACCGCCACGACCGCGCTGGAGTGCTGCACCGCGCAGCGCGCGAGGTGGTTGCGCTCCTCCACGTTGATGGAACCGCTCTCCGCCTCGCCCTCGACGTCGCCGGTGGTGTCGGCGACGACCACCTGGAACGACCGGCGCAAGCTGTCGACAGCGGCGTCGATCGCCCGCGGGCGAAGCGCCGACCAGGCGTGCGGCTGGCGAAGCCCGAGCAGGAGGCGGTAGCCGCGGCGTGGCACGTCGAATGTCGTCCTCCAAACCTCGTCCGGATCTGCGCGTCCGAGGCGGTGGGCGTCCACGATCTCCTGGACTCCCGGGCCGAGGTCGTGGGCGTCGTGGAGCATCGCCTGGTCCGCGCGCAGGGCGAGATCGGCGAGCAGGACCCGCCGTGCATACCGGGGGTCGGCGGCGAGGCCCTGGGCCAGGGCGATCGCTGCGGTGGAGGCGCCTGTCCCGCCGGGTCCGCATACCGAGAAGAGCTGGCCCAGCCACTCCGGCGCTGCGGAGTCGCCGAGCGGAGGCGGGACGCCGGACCCGCTTCCGACCATCTGGCAGCAGGCGGACAGGGCGTCCAGAAGCTCTTCGGCGGAGAATCCGGCTCCCAGCTCGGCCGCCACACCCACCTCCTGGCCGGAGAAGCGCGGGTGTCTGTCGTCGCAGACAGCGATCACCGGCGTGAACGCTGTCCTCGCTGCGTCGACGATGTCCCGGTCGAACGCCGGCGAGGACGCGTCGATGAGAAGGGCGGAGTGTGGCCGCCCCGAGGCCAGCCGGACGCGCACCTCCTCCGCGGAGATGCACTTGATGAACTCCGCCGCTATCGCCGCCGAGGTCGCCCAGCGGGCGAGCGCCTCGAACCACGGCGCCCTCGGCGGAGCCAGGCCGAGCAGGACCCAGCGCTCGCCTGTCATGGACTCGAGGTTCCCGGCCCGGGACCGACTCCGTCGGACGGTTCGGCCGCGACGAGCGTGACGCTGCCCGAGTGGGCCGCCTCGACCACCGCCTCGACCTCCGCGAGGCTCGCCACCCCCAGGGTGACATCGGCCGAGCCCGACGAGCCGAAGACCCCCGATCCCGAGCTCGACGTCGCGACGAGCGACGCGCCCCTCACCACGAGCGACACGGAAGTCGACGCGCCGTCCCCGATGATCTCGAGCACGTCCACGGGCTGGCCCGGGCGCAGCCCGGAGAGCCCGGCCGGGTCCACGGCGACGCTGACCGGTCTCAGGACGGATTGTCGGCCCACCGGGCGCAGCAGCGAGGACTCGAGGAGCTCTCCCGCCATGACCGGCACGGCCAACGTCCGTCCGACCAGCGGTGTCGTCCGAGCGAAGGCGTCGACGGAGATTCTGCCGGGGAGCTTCATCGGTGCGGTTGCGAGATCAGCCGACCCGAGGACCGTCCCCGGACCCAGGCGGTGGGTCACGACGACCCAGCGTTTCTCGGTGCCGCCGACCCTGGACAAAGAGGCAGCGAAGACGAGCACTGCCGCCACTGCGACCAAGAAGCCGCCGGCGACCGCCCGCCCGGAGGGAAGCGCCCGGCCTCGGGTTCCCAGCACTCGCCCGCCGTCGTTGTCGCGTGCGCCACCGCCGCTGGAGGCCCCGCGTGAACGGCCGTCCCGGTCGGCCGCGGGAGGATCAACCCCGCCGTGAGCGGCTCTGGCAGCCCATCCGATGCCACGTGCACCCATCCCCCGCCGTGCCACACATGAAATCTATCGAGAACCCACCTGTTTGTCTATACCTTGGTATGATGAGCCGCATGAGTGAGGCGATCCACTGGATGGGCACGCGAGAAGCCTGCGAGCGACTCGGGGTGACCTTGAGGACGCTGTACCGCTTCATCGACGAGGGGCAGCTTCCGGCCTACAAGATGGGCCGCGTTATCCGGGTGCAAGCCAGCGACGTCGAGGACTTCATCAGCCGGATGCGTATCGAGCCCGGGACACTGGAGCACCTCTATCCGGAGCCGAAGCCTCGGGGCGAGGTGCGCCACCATGGGTAGCCGCGCGCTCTGGTGATCCCCGCCCGGTCAGCGCAGTTCGCAGACCGCCACCGCGACGAGAGGCACATGGACCAGCCGGCGTGCCGGGCTGGCGGGGCGCAGCGTGAGGACATCCTCTCCGACGACGAGGAGCGCCCCGACGAGGTCGGGACCTCCCTCGACCGTTATCGCGACGGGGGCGTGCTCCTGGGCCAGGGTGTCGAGGGCCGCCCCGAGCGAGAGTTGCAGGCTCGGCCCCCGGTCGCCGGAGGGTGCGCGTTCGGGCCCTCTGGGAGCCGTGGCGGGATCGGTGCTGCCGCCGTTCGGCGGTGGCGCCCCGTCCGACCACAGAGCGGCCACTGCCCGGAGTGCCACGAGGGCCGGCCGCCCGCTGGGCTGGTCCAGCACGAGGAAGTCCGTGCTGACGCCGACGAGACGCCCGCTTCGCTTGCCCCCGGCGACATAGAGGGTCACAGGAGTGGTCCGCTCGGCCAGGTCGACGAGCAGACCCGTCCACGTGGCGGACGCGCCCAACTGCTCTCGAAGGTGCCGCTCCCGGGCTCTCGCCTGCGCCGCAGCCTTCACCCGTGCCGACGAGGCCCATCCCTGGAAGGCGTCGAGCAGGTCGTCCACGGGGTGCCGGTGCTGCACGCAGCGCGACGGTAGCGTCATGACGGTGCCCGATTGCATTTTCTGCAAGATCGTTCGCGGGGAGGTCCCTTCGAGGCCGGCGATCTCGACCGAGCGCACCTACGCCTTTCACGACATCAACCCTGCGGCCCCGGTCCACGTGCTGGTGGTGCCTCGCGAGCACATCACCGACGCCGCGGGGGTCGGGCCGGAACACGGGGGGCTGCTCGCCGAGATGATGACCACCGCCGCCTCGGTGGCGGAGGCACAGGACATCGCAGAGAAGGGTTACCGCTTGGTGTTCAACGTCGGCCGCCACGCCCTCAACAGCGTCCCGCACCTCCACATGCACGTCATCGGTGGCCATCATCTGGGATGGCCGCCAGGTTGAGCTCTGCCGTGCCCGACGAAGCGGGGGCTTCTCGCGAGGAGCCCGGTCCTTCCCCGGATGACAGCCAGGCCCACCCACCGGGGGCGGGGAGAGCGGCGGTCCCGGCACAGGATGCCGTGCAGGCGGTAGCCTGGGGGGCGAGCTTGCCCGTGTCCACGACCGTTACCGTCACCGTCCCCAACCACCTGATGCCACGACTCGTCGGGCCGCTCAACGAGAACCTGCGGCTTGTCGAGGACGCCTTCGCGGGGACCTCGATCCACGCACGCGGCAACGAGTTCACGATGGACGGTGCCGATGCGGTGCTGGCCGCGCGCCTGGTCGAGGAGCTGCGCGTCCTGCTCGAGGACGGCCAAACGGTCGATCCGCAGGTGGTCCACCGCACCATAGACATGCTGCGAGCCGACGAGGCGCCCTCGGAGGTGCTCACCGCCGAGGTGCTGCGCTCGGCGCGTGGCCGGTCGGTACGGCCGAAGACGAGCGGACAGAAGCGGTACGCCGACGCCATTCGTGCGAGCATCGTGACCTTCGGTGTCGGGCCGGCAGGTACCGGGAAGAGCTACCTCGCCGTGGCCCTGGCCGTGCAGGCCCTGCAAGCCAAGGAGGTCGAGCGGATCATCCTCACCCGTCCGGCCGTGGAGGCGGGTGAGAGGCTGGGCTTCCTGCCCGGCGACCTGATGGCCAAGATCGATCCGTACTTGAGGCCGCTGTACGACGCGCTGTACGACATGCTCGGTACGGAGGGCGCCCGCCGGCTGCTCGACGCCGGGACCGTCGAGGTCGCCCCGCTCGCGTACATGCGCGGCCGCACGCTCAACAACAGCTTCATCATCCTCGACGAGGCGCAGAACACCACGCCCGAGCAGATGAAGATGTTCCTCACCAGGATCGGCTTCGGCTCCAAAGTCGTCGTGACAGGGGACGACACCCAGATCGACCTTCCGGGCGGGCGCTCCGGGCTCACCGGCCTGGACACGTTGCTGGCCGGCATCGACGGTCTGACGTGGGTGCGCCTCGGACGGCGCGACGTCGTGCGGCACCGCATCGTGTCCGACATCGTGAACGCCTACGAGGTGGCGTCGGCCCCACCCGCCGGCCCTGCGGGTGCTCACGCCGCCGCCGGCCCCCCCGCCCCCGCCGGCCCTGCCGATGGAGCCGGCGCGCTTCCCGCCCGGGCGGACATCCCTGGGCTGGCCTGAGCGGAGGGATCATGGGCGTTGCTGTCTTCGCGGCGGATGAGCAGTCGTCGCACCCGGTCGATACCATCCGCTGGATCAAGCTGGCCGAAGCGGTTCTCGCGGACGAGGGCGTGCGCGGCGACACCGAGGTGTCTCTGCTGTTCGTCGACGAGAACGCGATCGCGGACCTCAACGTCCGGTTTCTCGGCCGGAGCGGCCCCACCGACGTGCTCGCCTTCCCCATCGACGAGGAGCCGGGAGAGAGCGGGCGCTCACCCGATTCCGGTGGTACCGGCCCCGGCTTCGGAGCCGAGCCGGAGGAAGCCCCCACCCTGCTCGGCGACGTCGTGATCTGCCCGGCGGTCGCCTATCGCAACGCCCCCGACCACGCCGGCACCTACGACGACGAGGTTGCGCTGCTGGTGGTCCACGGTCTCCTGCATCTCGTCGGCATGGACCACGAGGAACCCGAGGAGGCGCAGGCCATGGAGGCGCGCGAGCGCGAGCTTCTGGAAAGACATCATCGCCCCGGGGCGGGCGCCACGCTGTGACCCAGGCACGATGATCGCGGCGCTGGACTCGTCCGGGCACCACTTCGGGGTGGGGGACATCGTCCTGCTCGCTGTTGTCGTCGCCTTGATCATTGCCACCGGCTATCTGGCCATGGCCGAGACCGCCCTCACCCGCACGTCGAAGGTCAAGGCCGTCACCCTTGTCGAGGAGAAGAGACGCGGCGCGGCGACGCTCCTCCGGCTTGTGGAGAGGATCGACCGCGTCCTGCCGGTCGTCCTCTTCGCGCTGGAGCTGTGCACTCTCGTCGCCGCGACCTTGGTGGGCGTAGTCGCCGCCGACACCTTCGGGCCTCTCGGCGTCGTCGTGGCGACGGTGTTCGAAGTCATCGTCATCTTCGTTCTGGCGGAGCTCGCCCCGAAGTCCTGGGCCGTGCAGCACACGGAGAAAGCGGCGCTGCGGGCGGCGCCGGTCATCCGTCTGCTGGTCGCGGCCGCACCGCTCGGATGGATCACGCGAGCGCTCATTGGGGTGACCAAGCTGATCCTTCCGGGTCGCAACATGAAGGTGCCCTACACGTCCGACGAGATGCTCCGGGCTTTGGCGGACGAGGCGGCGAACGAGGAAGTGATCGAGAAAGAGGAGCGGATCCTCATCCACTCGATCATCGATTTCGGTGACACCGTCGTGCGGGACGTGATGGTTCCCCGCCCCGACATGGTCGCGGTCGAGGTGAACACGCTGATCTCGGAGGTTTCGGAGATCGTCATCAGGCAGGGCTACAGCCGGATCCCCGTTTACGGCACGGGGATCGACGACATCGTCGGCATGGTCTATGCAAAGGACCTGATGCGGGCGGAGCACGAGGGTTTCAGCGGCCAGTCGGTGACCAGTGTGATGCGCGACGCCCGCTTCACCCCCGAGAGCAAGCGCGTTTCCGAGCTCATGCGCGAGATGCAGGCGGGAAAGTTCCACATGTCGATTGTCGTCGACGAGTTCGGCGGCACGGCCGGGCTCGTCACCCTGGAGGACCTGCTCGAGGAGCTGGTCGGCGAGATCACCGATGAGTACGACGTCGAGCAGGCGCCCCCGGAGAGGCTGAGCGACGGAACCCTGATCGTCAACGCTCGCATGCCCGTCGACGAAGTGAACGAGCTCCTCGAGTCGAGCGAACTGCCCGAAGGCGAGGACTGGGACACGGTGGGCGGTCTGCTCTACAGCCTTCTCGGGCACGTCCCGATAGAGGGCGAGGAGGCAGAGGTGGACGGGCGAAGGCTCGTGGCCGAACGGGTCGTGGGCCGGCGGATCGGCCGGGTGCGCATCTCCGCGGTGGCGCCGGCGCCCGACGCGGGCGACCCCGGCGAGCAAGGCACAGACCTACAGCCGTGAGGTCCGGGTTCGCCACCCTGGTGGGCCGGCCCAACGTCGGCAAGTCGACGCTGCTCAACTGCATCCTCGGCCGCAAGGTGTCCATCACCTCGACAGTGGCGCAGACGACGCGCACTCAGGTCCGCGGCGTGCTCACCCGGCCGGCGGCGCAGGTCGTCTTCGTGGACACCCCGGGGATCCACAAGCCCCGCACGCTCCTCGGCGAGCGGCTCAACGACACCGCGACCGGCGCCCTCGGCGGAGTGGACGTCACCGTTCTCGTGCTCGATGCCACCGCTCCGGTGGGAAAAGGTGACCGTTTCGTCGCCGGCCTGGTCCCCCGCGGTTCCATCTGCGTGGTCAACAAGACCGACGCCGCGCCGCGTGCCGCCGTCCTGCAACAGCTTCAGGCGGCCGCCGAACTCATCGACGCGAGCGACTACTTCCCGGTGTCGGCGCGCACGGGTGACGGCGTCGGCTCCCTCGTGGAGGGGATCGTCGACCGCATGCCCGATGGCCCGCAGCTGTACCCCGACGACATGGTCACCGACGTGCCCGAGGCGTTCTGGGTGGCAGAGCTGGTCCGCGAGCAGCTCCTCGCGGTGACCCGCGAGGAGGTGCCTCACTCCATCGCCTGTCGGGTCACCGAGTGGGAATGGCCGCGCATCCGCTGCGAGATCCTCGTCGAACGCGAGTCGCAGAAGGGCATCGTGATCGGCGCCGGTGGTTCGGTGCTGAAGGAGGTCGGCATGGCTGTCCGGGCCCAGTTGCCCCCGGGCGCCTACCTCGAGCTTTTCGTCAAGGTCGACCGCGACTGGCAGAGCCGCCCGAAGGCGCTGGAGCGGCTCGGCTACTGACCCGGGTGCCGCCGGAGGCCCCGCTTTCGAGCAGGGCGGCCAGGAATCGCTGCACCTCGGCGAGGTGGCGGGTACGGCGCATCGGGGGCAGAGCGTTCACGAGCACCCAGCGATAGCGGGCCTTCCCGAGGCGGGGGTCGAGCACCGCCGCCACACCCCTGTCGTTGCGCGAGCGGATGAGACGGCCGGTTCCCTGTGCCAGCAGGGTCGCGGCACGGGGCACGTCGATCACGGAGAACGCGTCTCGTCCGATCTGCGCACGGCGTGCCCGCAGCAGGGGGTCGTCCGGGCGCGGGAAGGGCAGGCGGTCGATGGTGACGAGCGACAGCGATGGCCCGGGGACGTCGACCCCCTGCCAGAACCCCATGGTCGCGAACAGGCATGAGTGCTCGTCCGCGCTGAACCGGGCCACCAGGGCCGGCTTCGGCAGGTCCGACTGGGTGAGCACGGGCCAGGACACACGTTCGGCGACGGCGGACGCGGCCGATTGCATCGCTCGCCAGCTCGTGAACAAAGCCAGCGTCCGGCCCCCGGCCGCCTCGATGAGCGCTACGAGCTCGTCGTGCATGGCCTTCTCGTAGCTCGCGTCTCGGGGATCGGGGAGGTGCAGAGGGCAGTAAAGGAGGGCCTGCTCGTCGTACGCGTAGGGGCTTCCGACGTCCAGCTGGTCGTAGGAGCCCGGTGGGAGGCCGAGGCGGTCACCGAGGCGCGGTGGGATGGTCGCGCTCGTGAGCACCGCCACGGGGGCGTCTTGACGCGACCACAGGGTGTGCCGCAGCGTGGCGCCGACGTCGAGGGGCGCCACCCTCAGCACCGGGGAATGCGCTGGGCCTTCCACCCACGCCACCTGGGAGTCGTCCAGACCGATCACCAGGTCGAGGTGGGTCGCCAGGTGGGTGGCGGACTGCTGAACCCGCAGGAACCGGGCACGAAGGGCCGCGCCCCCTTCCGTGCTGCCCTCGCCCTCCTCGAGAGACCTGACGCCGCGCCGCACGGCAGACATGAGCTGCCCGACACGAGCTCTCACCTGGCTCAGGCTTTGCTGGGTCCGGTCGTCGAGGGGTCTCGGCAGCGCCTCCCCGAGGTGCGCCTGCAGGGCGTCGACGAGGGCCCCGCCGGCCTCCGCGACCGCCACTGCCGCCGAAGGGTCGTCGAGCAGGGGACGGGCGGTGCGCGCCAGGGCATGTAGCCGGCCGGCGCCGATCTCGAAGCCGAACGCAGCCGATGCGATGTCCTCGAGCTCATGCGCCTCGTCGAACACCACGAGATCGTGAGGCGGCAGCAGTTCGGCCGCTTCGATCGCCAGAGAGGCCGTGTAGAGGTGGGTGTTGACCACCACGACGTCGGCCTGTCGGGCTCGTTCGCGGGCCGCCTCGGCGAAGCATGCCTGACCCGCGGGGCAGCGGCCCGCCCCCGGACAGTCGCGGGCACCGACGCTGACCTGTGCCCAGGCTGCCGGGGTGGGTTCGAAGGGCAGTTCGGCCCGGTCGCCGGTCGGGGCGCCGGCGGCCCATTCCACGAGATGGCGGATCTCGCGCCCGAGCGGCCCGAGGTCGGCCGGCACGTCCTCCTCGGTCCATCCCCCCGTCTCGTCGAGCACGAGCTGCTGGTCCCCGCCGGCGATCTCGGCGACGCGCTGGCGGCACACGTAGTTGGAGCGCCCCTTCAGCACCGCGAAGGTGACCGGCACGTCGAGCGACACCGCCAGCTGGGGAAGGTCACGCGTCGCCAGTTGGTCTTGAAGGGCTTTCGTCGCTGTCGACACGATGGCGCGGGTGCCGAGCGCGAGCGCCGGCACCAGGTAGGCGAGGCTCTTGCCGGTTCCCGTGCCCGCCTGGACGATCAGGTGGCGCTGCCCCTTGATCGCGGCGGCCACGGCTTTGGCCATTGCCCGCTGGGACGGGCGCTCCTCCGCGTGCAGCAAGGAGCCGGTGGCGCGCAGCAGGGCCCCGTCGACGCCAGGGTCCGGAACCTCCGGGGTGGCAGGGTCCGGAACCTCCGGGGTGGCAGGGTCCGGAACCTCCGGGGTGGCAGGGTCCGGAACCTCCGGGGTGGCAGGGTCCGGAACCTCCGGGGTCACGGAGAATCCGGGCTGGCGCACGGCGCCAGGCTAGGACCGGCCTGCGACGGTGGTACGCCAGTATGTATCCATGCGACTGCGCGTCTTCACCGAACCTCAGCAGGGGGCGAGCTACGAGACCCTGCTTGCCGTGGCCGGTTGCGCCGAGGAGGAGGGCTTCGACGCCTTCTTCCGCTCCGACCACTACCTGAAGATGGGGAACGTCGACGGCCTGCCCGGACCTACCGACGCGTGGGTGACTCTGGCCGGGTTGGCGCGCGACACGACCCGGATCCGCCTGGGCACGCTCCTGACGGCGGCGACGTTCCGCTTGCCGGGCCCGCTCGCCATCGCGGTGGCGCAGGTGGACGCCATGAGCGGGGGTCGCGTCGAGCTGGGATTGGGGGCCGGCTGGTTCGAGGCCGAGCATCGGGCGTACGGGGTGCCGTTCCCCTCGACCGGCGAGCGCTTCGCCCGGCTGGAGGAGCAGCTTGCGGTGATCACCGGCCTGTGGAGCACGCCGCAGGGGTCGACCTTCGAGTACTCCGGATCCCACTACCGGCTCTCGGAGAGCCCTGCGTTGCCGAAGCCGGTCCAGCGCCCCCACCCTCCGATCATCGTCGGCGGTGGCGGCCCCACCCGTACCCCCCGGCTAGCGGCCCGCTACGCCGACGAGTACAACACCCCATTTCTGGGACCCTCCGACGCCGCGGCGCAGTTCGGCCGGGTCCGCCAGGCCTGTGAGGCTGTCGGTCGCGACCCCTCGACGTTGCGGCTGTCGTCCGCCGTGGTCGTGTGCTGTGGCAGCGACGAGGCCGAGATCCGCCGACGCGCGAAGGCTATCGGCCGGGAAGTCGCTGAGCTCCGGACCAACGGCGCCTGCGGCGACCCGGCCGAGGTGGCCGGACGTCTCGCCGAGTGGCGTGACGCCGGCGCGTCGACGGTCTATCTGCAGGTGCTCGACCTGTCCGATCTCGATCACCTGCGCCTCATCGGCCGCGAGGTCGCCCCTTTGGTGGGATAGGCACCTCCCGGGCCGGCGGGTTGTGCCGTCGTGCACGCAGTAGCGTGCGTCCGTGGACCTCGACGGCCTCGATCCGAACCGCATGCCGCGCCATGTGGCGTGCGTCATGGACGGGAACGGCCGCTGGGCGGTGAAGCAGGGGCTCCCCCGCACGGAGGGGCACCGTGCGGGGGAGGAAGCCCTGTTCGACGCGACGTGCGGGGCGCTGGATCTGGGAATCCCGTACTTCACCGTGTACGCCTTCTCCACGGAGAACTGGCGCCGGCCGCACGAGGAGGTTCGCTTCCTCATCAACGTCATCGCCGACCGGCTGCTCACCCGCCGGCGGGACCAACTCCACGCCATGGGTGTGCGGATCCGTTTCATCGGCCGGCGAGACTGGCGGGTGCCGCGCTGGGTGGTCAGACGCATGGATGAGGCCATGGAGCTCACCAGGAAGAACACGGCGATGACGCTGACCGTGGCCTTCAACTACGGCGGCCGGGCAGAGATGGTCGACGCGGTGAAGGCCATCGTGGGGTCGGGTTTGCCGGCGTCGAAGATCGACGAACGTACGGTGCGCCGCAACCTGTACGACCCGAGCCTCCCGGATCCGGATCTGGTGATCCGGACGTCGGGGGAGTACCGGATCTCCAACTTCCTTCTCTGGGAGCTCGCCTACAGCGAGCTCGTCTTCACCGACGTGCTGTGGCCCGATTTCCGGCGCGAGCATCTCGCCGAGGCGGTGGCCGAGTACCAGGCCCGCGACCGCCGCTACGGCAACGCCGGCAGCCACCGCGGCGACGAGGGGATCCCTGGCTAGGCAGGCCTGATGCTCTACCGCGACGAGGGCGTCGTGCTGCGCACCCACAAGCTCGGCGAGGCCGACCGGATCGTGGTGCTCATGACTGCAGGCCACGGCAAGGTCCGGGCGGTGGCCAAGGGCGTACGCAAGACCAAGAGCCGCTTCGGAGGCCGTCTGGAACCACCCGGTCACGTCAGCCTGCTGCTTTACCAGGGCAGGGAGCTCGACGTGATCACCCAGGCGGACACGCTTCATCCCTTCCGGACGATCCGCGAGGATCTCGACCGCATGACCGACGCGCTCGCTCTGGTCGAGGCCGTTGACCAGGTCGCTCAGGAGGGCGAGCCGAACGCCCCGCTCTACACGATGCTCGCCCGCGCCCTGCGCACCGTCGCGGACACGGCCACGCGCTCGCCGTTGCTCGTCGCGGCCTTCTTCTGGAAGCTCCTGGCCCTGGAGGGGGTGGCGCCGGTGCTCGACCGTTGCGCCCGCTGCGACGCCCCCGGACCCGTCAGCTTCGACTTGGTCGACGGCGGCGCCTTGTGCCGGGATCATCGCCGCGGGCAGCCGGTCACGCCGGAGGCGCTGGCGCTCGTGGCCCGGATGCTCGGCGGCGACCTCGCGGCCGTCCTGGCCGAGACGCCCGGCGCGCAGGCGCCGGCGGTCTCCGCGCTGGCGACCACCGCCCTGGAGGCGCACCTCGAGCGCCGGCTGCGGGCGGCGCGCGCCCTCGGCCTCGGCTGACGGTCAAGCCGGCACCCGCCACCCGGGCCTCTGGCGCCCGGGGAGTAGCCTCGATCCCCATGGCGCCCACCCCGGACGGCACCCCCACCCCTGCGTCCGCCCCCTCTCCGACGATGGACGAGATCGTCCGCCTGTGCAAGCACCGCGGCTTCGTCTTCCCCTCCGCCGAGATCTACGGCGGCTTCCGCTCCACGTATGACTACGGACCGCTCGGCGTGCTCATGCTCCGCAACGTCAAGGATGCCTGGTGGCGTTCGATGGTGCAGTTGCGCCACGAGGTGGTCGGCCTGGACGCCGCCATCCTGTCCAGCCCCCGCATATGGGAGGCGTCGGGGCACCTGGCCAACTTCACCGACCCGCTGGTCGACTGCCGCAACTGCAAGGAGCGCTGGCGGGCCGACCACCTCGAACCGGACTCCTCCGACGGCAAGGTGCACTGCCCCAGGTGCGGTAGCACCGACCTGACCGAGGCCCGCGCGTTCAACCTGATGTTCAAGACCCACGTGGGGCCGGTCGAGGACGAGGCCAGTGCCGCCTACCTCCGTCCGGAGACCGCCCAGGGCCACTTCGTCAACTTCCTCAACGTCTTGCAGACCTCCCGCAAGCGGCCGCCGTTCGGGATCGCCCAGATCGGCAAGTCCTTCCGCAACGAGATCACCCCCGGGAACTTCGTGTTCCGCACACGTGAGTTCGAGCAGATGGAACTGGAGTATTTCGTCCCGCCCGAGGATGCCCCCCGGTGGTTCGAGTACTGGTGCAACGAGCGCCTCGCGTGGTACGTCGGGCTCGGCATACCCCGGGAGATGCTGCGTCTCCGCCCCCACACTGCCGAGGAGCTGTCCCACTACTCGGCGGGAACCTCGGACGTGGAGTTCCTCTTCCCGTGGGGGTGGGGCGAGCTGGAAGGCATCGCCAACCGCACCGACTACGACCTGAAGGCGCACGCCGCGCTGAGCGGGGAGAGGCTCGAGTACTTCGACCAGGCGAGCGGCACCCGCTACGTCCCCTACGTGATCGAGCCCGCCGCCGGCGCCACCCGGACGATGATGGCCTTCCTGATCGCCGCCTACGACACCGACGAGATCGGCGGCGAGAAGCGCACGGTGCTGCGCCTCGACCACCGCCTCGCCCCCTACCAGGTGGCGGTGCTGCCCCTCTCGCGCAACGAGGCGCTCGTCCCCGCAGCGCGGGAGGTCCTCGACCTGCTCCAGCCGATGGCCATGTGCGACTACGACGAGACGCAGTCGATCGGCCGCCGCTACCGGCGCCAGGACGAGATCGGCACGCCGCTGGCGGTCACCATCGACTTCGACACGCTCGAGGACAGGGCGGTGACCATCCGGGACCGGGACACCACCGAGCAGATCCGGGTCCCGATCAACAAGCTGGCCGACGAGATCGCAGGCCGGCTCGCGGATTAGGGGCGGTCGGCCTGGTTCTCGGTGCTGCGGGCACCTCTTAGACTCGCGCGTATGCGCTTCGTCTTCGCGTTCGATCACAAGCACCGCCGGCCCCCGATGGAGCTCAAGCACCTCCTCGGAGGCAAGGGCGCCAACCTCGCCGAGATGACGTCCGTCCTGGGGCTGCCGGTACCACCGGGCTTCACGATCAGCACCGACGCGTGCCGTGCCTACATGGCCGGCGGGTGGCCCGAGGAGCTGACCGAGGAGGTCGCCCGCCACGTCCGCCGGCTCGAGAAGGCCATGGGGAAAAGACTGGGCGACGCGTCCGACCCGCTCCTCGTCAGCGTCCGGTCCGGCGCCAAGTTCTCGATGCCGGGGATGATGGACACGGTCCTCAACCTCGGTCTCAACGACGCCTCGGTCAAGGGCCTGGCGGACCAGACGAGCGACGAGCGTTTCGCCTACGACTCCTACCGCCGGTTCATCTCGATGTACGGGCGGATCGTCCTCGGGATCGACGGCGAGGTGTTCGACAAGCCCTTCGAGCACGCCAAGGAGCAGGCGGGCGTTGAGAGCGACGCCGACATCCCGGCCCGGGTCCTGGCAGACGTGTGCGAGACCTTCAAGAAGGCGGTCGAGGACGCCACCGGCCAGCCTTTTCCCCTGGATCCGAGCGAGCAGATGCGCGGCGCCATCGAAGCGGTCTTCCGGTCGTGGAACGGGGCCCGCGCAGTCGCCTACCGGGTCCGCGAGCGCATCCCGCACGACCTGGGAACGGCCGTCAACGTGCAGGCCATGGTGTTCGGCAACCGCGACGACAACTCCGGCACCGGGGTGGGCTTCACGCGCGACCCCGCCACCGGTGCGCAGGGCGAGTACGGCGACTTCCTCGTCAACGCCCAGGGCGAGGACGTCGTCGCCGGGATCCGCAACACCCTTCCGCTCGCGGACTTGAAGCAGAAGTTCCCGGCGATTTTCAAGGAGTTGATGGGGATCTTCGCCCGCCTCGAAGAGCACTACCGCGACATGTGCGACACCGAGTTCACCATCGAGCAGGGCAAGCTGTGGATGCTGCAGACCCGCGTCGGCAAGCGCACCGGGCGGGCCGCGCTGAAGATGGCCGTCGACATGACCAGGCAGCGCAACTGGAAGATCAGCCGTGAGGAGGCGCTCCTGCGGGTGACGGGGGACCACCTCGACCAGGTGCTCCACCCCCAGTTCGCCGAGAAGCCGGCCAAGCTGCTCGGCAAGGGGCTGGCGGCTTCGCCGGGGGCGGCCGTCGGCCAGGTCGTCTTCAGCGCCGACGACGCCGCCCTCGCCGCCTCCCGGGGCGACAAGGTCATCCTCGTGCGCACCGAGACCTCGCCTGAGGACGTGCACGGCATGATCGCCGCCCAGGGGATCCTGACCACACGCGGGGGGCTCGTCAGCCACGCGGCGGTCGTGGCCCGCGGATGGGGCAAGCCGGCGGTGGTCGGCGCCGAGGGGGTGCGCATCGGCGACGGCTCCTTCACCGTGGGGGGGGTGACGGTGAAGGAGGGCGATTTCATCTCCATCGACGGCAACAGCGGGGAGATCGCCCTCGGAGAGGTACGGCTGCGCCCCGCCGACCCGCCCGCCGAGTTCCACACGATCCTCTCGTGGGCGGACAAGGTCCGCAAGGGGCGCCTCGGGGTGCGCGCCAACGCCGACAACGGCCCCGACGCCGCGAACGCGCGCCGCTTCGGCGCCGAGGGGATCGGGCTGTGCCGCACGGAGCACATGTTCCTGGCCGAAGATCGGCTGCCGATCGTCCGGCGCATGATCCTCGCCGACTCCGAGGAGGAGGAAGCCGCCGCCCTCGAGGAGCTGCGCGAGGCGCAGAAGAAGGACTTCGTGGCGATCCTCGAGGCGATGGACGGGCTGCCGGTGACGGTCAGGCTGCTGGACCCCCCCCTCCACGAGTTCCTGCCCTCGACCGAGGAGCTGGAGATCAAGCAGGCCACCGAGGGGCTCAACGACGAGGAGCGGGCTCTGCTCGCTGCGGCGCGGGCGTGGCACGAGTTCAACCCGATGCTCGGCACCCGCGGCGTGCGCCTCGGCGTGGTCCGGCCCGGCCTCTACGGCATGCAGGTCCGGGCGCTCATGCAGGCGGCGGCCGAGCGGGTTGCCGCCCGCGGCAAGCCGAAGGTGGAGGTGATGATCCCGCTGACGGTGACCCGCGAGGAGCTCGCGCTGGCCCGGACGTGGGTGGAGGACGCCATCGCCGAGGAGACCAAGCGTTTGCGGAAGAAGCCGGAGGTGTCGATCGGGACCATGGTCGAGACCCCCCGGGCCGCCGTGCGTGCCGACGAGATCGCGGAGGAGGCCGACTTCTTCAGCTTCGGGACCAACGACCTGACCCAGATGACGTTCGGCTTCTCGCGCGACGACGTCGAGGGCCGCATGATGAACGCTTACCTCGAGGCCGGGCTCCTCAAGCGCAACCCCTTCGAGACGATCGACCAGGCCGGCGTCGGACAGCTGGTCCGCGACGCCGTCGCCCGCGGCCGCGCCACCTCGCCGACGCTCAAGCTCGGCGTGTGCGGCGAGCACGGCGGGGACCCCGAGTCGATCGACTTCTTCTACCGGGCGGGTCTCGACTACGTGTCCTGCTCGCCGTTCCGCGTGCCGATCGCCCGTCTCGCCGCCGCGCAGGCCGTCATCACGAACCGCTGACCCGCCGACCGTCGTAAGGTCGCGGCGTGGGGATCGTCGACGAGGACGTCGCTCGTGTCCGCGCCGCGACCGACCTCGTCGCCGTCGCCGGCGAGCACATGGCGCTGCGGCGCGTCGGCGCGCGCTGGGTCGGCCTGTGCCCCTTTCACGCCGAGAAGACCCCGTCGTTCTCCGTCAACGGCGAGCTGGGCCTGTACTACTGCTTCGGTTGCGGCGCCAAGGGCGATGCCATCACCTTCGTGCGCGAGATGGAGCACCTCGACTTCGTCGAGGCGGTCGAGAAGCTCGCGGGGCGTGCCGGCGTCACCCTCCGCTACGACGACGCTGCCGGCGGGCGCGACCACCAGCGCCGGAAGCGGATCTACGAGACGCTCGAGCGGGCGGTCGCCTGGTACCACGAGCGGCTGCTGTCCGCCCCCGACGCCGCCGCCGCTCGCCGCTACCTGAGGCGCGAGCGCGGCTACGACGGCGACGTGGTCCGCCGCTACCGGCTCGGATGGGCTCCGGGAGGGCGGGATCAGCTGGTGAGGGCCCTGGGAGTGCCGCCCCCGGCGCTCGTCGACGCCGGACTTGCGACGGTCGACGAGTCCGGACGCTACGTCGACTTCTTCCGGGAGCGTCTCCTGTTTCCGATTTTCGAGGCCGGCGGCAATCCGGTCGGTGCCGGCGGACGGCTCCTGCCGGGGGGCCGCGGCCCGAAGTACAAGAACACCGCCGGCACCTCCGTCTACGACAAGAGCCGGCTGCTCTACGGGCTGAACTGGGCGAAGAAGGCCGTCGTCGACTCGGGCAGGGTCGTTGTCTGCGAGGGCTACACCGACGTGATCGGCCTGCACTGTGCCGGCGTCGGCGAAGCCGTGGCGACGTGCGGCACGGCGCTGGCGGACGGGCACATCCGGCTGCTCACCAACTTCGCCCGGCGCGTCGTGCTGGCTTACGACGCCGACGCGGCGGGCCAGGCCGCGGCGGAGCACTACTACGAGTGGGAGCGTCGATTCGACGTGGATATCCGCGTCGCCGCCCTGCCCCCCGCTTCGGACCCCGCCGACCTGGCGCGGAGCGACCCCGAGGCCCTGGCCCGTGCGGTGGAAGAAGCCCGGCCGTACCTCGCCTTCCGCCTGGAGCGGCTGTTGGCCCGGGCGGACCTCTCCGGCCCCGAAGGCCGCGCCCGGGCCGCCGAGAGCGCAACCGCCCTCGTCGCCGGCCACCCCAACGAACTGGTCCGCGACCAGTACATCATGCAGGTCTCCGATCGCTGCGGCGTGGCCCCCGACCGGCTGCGCGCGATGGCTGAGGGGTTGCGCCGGGAGGCCGCGTCCGGGGGCCGCACCGCGCGGACCGCCCCCGGCACCGGCCGCAGCGCCCGGCCGGCGGGTCCCGCCGCCGGTGCGGCCCCGGCTGCGGGCGCAGCGGCCGGGGGGCCGGTGGTCGGCCGGCCGGCGCCGGTCGCCGTGAGCGGGCCGGAGCTCGAAGCGCTTCGCGTGGCTGTGCACCGCCCGGAGGAGGTCGCCGACCGACTCGAGGTGGTGTTGTTCGCCCATCCCCTGGCCCGGTCGGCCTTCGAGGTGCTGTCGGCGTCCACGACGCTGCATGAAGCGATCGAGGCTGCCGACCCGCAGACCGCCGAACTGCTCCAGCGGGTCGCGGTCGAGGACTCCGACACCGACGCCGATGACGTGATGGTGCGACTCGTCGAGCGCGCCGGCCGGCGGGCTCTGATGGAGCTCCAGTCGGAGATGCGGCGCGCCGACCCGGCGGACCAGGCGGGCTGGGTGCCGACCGTCGCGTGGCTCAAGCTGACCCTCGAGATGCTGCGGCCCGAGGATCCGCGGGAGCGCCCCGCGGCGAAAGAAGCAGAGCGCTCGTTGGTAGGCTGGCTGGTGTCCCGCTAGGGAATGGGACGCCATCCGGAGGCGATGCATGACTGAGGGGGGCTCGAGGCCATTCACCAGGCACGGTGAGCTGACGCCGGAATTCGTGGCCGTCCTGATGAGCGGTCGTGAGCGTGGCTATCTCACCCCCGACGACCTCATGCCCCTCATGGAATCCGTCCAGTTGACCCCCGCGATCATCGACGCCTCGATCGCCATAATTCGCGGGGAGGGTATCGAGTGGCGTGACGACAGCTACGACGACGCGGACATCGAGGAGCCGGACGCGTCGCCGCCATCAGCCGCACCCGCGCCGGCGCCGGCGGACACCGGGACGGCCGTTGAGGGTGGCGCCGGCCGCCAATCCGTCGAGACACCGGGCACCGAGGAGCGGTCCTCCTCGCCGGCGGAAGGTGGGCTGGCCCCCGGCGGCTCGGCTCTGGACGAGGCGGCAGCGGCGGGTGAGCAGCCGCTGACCGGAGACCGTGGTTTTCGCTCCCTCACGGGGAGCTTGCGCTCCCGCGCGAAGGCTTCGGCGGCTCCGCGGGTGGATTTCGACCCGGCCGCGGCCGTCAGCTCGGACCCCCTTCGGATGTACCTGAAGGAGATCGGCAAGGTCCCCCTGCTGAACGCCGACGAGGAGGTGGACCTGGCCCGCTCCGTCGAGCAGGGCCTCGAGGCGACGAGCCGCCTGGATACCTTCAAGGCCGAAGCGGTTCTGGCAGCGGACCACGACCGGGTGTCACGCGAGGGGCGCCTGCGGCGGGAGGGCCTGATCGCCAAGCGGATCCTCGTCGAGGCGAACCTCCGGCTGGTGGTCTCGATCGCCAAGCGGTACCGCAATCGGGGCATGGCGTTCCTCGACCTAATCCAGGAGGGCAACCTGGGTCTCATGCGGGCGGTCGACAAGTTCGACTACACGCGCGGCTTCAAGTTCTCCACCTACGCCACCTGGTGGATCCGCCAGGCGATCACACGGGCCATCGCCGATCAGGCCCGCACCATCCGCATTCCCGTGCACATGGTCGACACGATCAGCAAGGTGACCCGCACCCAGCGCCAGTTGCTGCAGGACCTCGGGCGGGAGCCCACCGTCGAGGAGGTCGCGGAGCGCTCGGAGATGACTCCCGGCCGGGTGCGTGAGATCCTCCGCCTGAGCCAGGAGACCGTTTCCCTGGAGCAGCCCCTCGGCGACGACGACTTCTGCCTCTCCGACCTGATCGAGGACGAGGCAGCGGTCGCCCCCTCGGACGCGGCGGCCCTCGCCCTGCTCAACGACGCGATCACCCAGGCGCTCGCGGAGCTTCCCGAGCGGGAGCGGCGCGTGGTGCGCATGCGCTTCGGCCTCGACGACGGGCAGATGCGCACCCTCGAGGAGGTGGGACGCGAGTTCGGGGTCACCCGCGAGCGCATCCGCCAGATCGAGACCAAGACGCTCGCCAAGCTCCGCCACCCGATGCACAGCGGGCACCTGCGCGACTACCTCGAGGACCAGTAGAGCCGTCAGGACGCCGGGCCCGGTGATGGAACCGCCCTCGGCGTCACCGTGAGGCTCCGGGGGAGAGACTCGAACTCTCAACCAACGGATTAACAGTCCGCTGCGCTGCCGATTGCGCCACCCCGGAAGGGTCAGACGGCGAGGATAGCAAAGCCTCGATCCGGGCCATGATTGGAGGGCGTGCAGGTCGGTCGCTCAGGAGGGTGTGAGCCCGGTCGCACCGAGCGAACCTGGGCACGTCGAGAGTCTGTGGGGGCGGCTGCCTGATCGGTTCCTCGGCTTAGGATCCACGCCAGGTTAGGACGCGCGTAGTATTCTCGTTGTGTGGAGGTCAGCCGGGAAGGGCTCGCGCGATTCTTCGAGGTCGTGCTCCCGCACCTG
>JAJYLA010000058.1 GCA_021788115.1 Actinomycetes bacterium
ATGGAGGCGAGGCGCATGGCTGAGGCGTCGGGCAAGACGGGCACGAGTGAGACGATTGCTGTGGTGTCCGGCGCCGGCTCGGGCATCGGGCGCGCGGTGGCGCTCGGGCTCGCCCGGGCGCGGAGCCTGGTGGTGGCCGCCGACATCGACCTGGACGCCGCCCGCGAGACGGCGGCGGAGCGGCCGAGCATGATCGCCGCCTATCACGTCGACGTCTCCGACGCCATGTCGGTCGAGGCGCTGCGCGACAAGGTGACCTCCGAGCTCGGCGTGGCGCGCATCCTCGTCAACTGCGCCGGCTGGGAGCGCACAGAGCACTTCCTCAACACGACGGCCGCTTTTGCGGAGAAGGTCGTCGCCATCAACTACCTCGGGCCCGTCCACATGTGCCGCGCCTTCCTCGGCGGGATGGTCGAGGGGGGCAGCGGCGGCAAGGTCGTCAACATCGCGAGCGACGCGGGTCGCGTCGGCACCTCCGGCGAGACCGTCTACGCCGGTGCCAAGGGCGGGGTCATCGCGCTGACCAAGTCGCTGGCACACGAGATGGCGCGCTACAGGATCAACGTCAATGCCGTCTGCCCGGGCCCGACCGACACGGCGCTGTTCCGTGCCCAGGCCCCCGGACTCCAGGAGGCCCTCATTCGCGCCGTACCCTTCGGCCGGCTCGCCCGGCCTCAGGAGATCGCCGACGCGGTGCTGTTCTTCGCGTCCGACGCCGCCTCGTTCATCACCGGGCAGGTCCTCAGCGTGAGCGGCGGCCTCACCATGGTCGGTTGAGGCCGACGGTGCGCCGGATCGCCCTGGACGCGGGCATCGGCTACAACTGCAGCGCACCGTGCCGGGCGCGCCGGCACCTCGCCGACTGCTCGGGAGCGAGGGATTCGACAGCCACGTGACCGCCTGCTTCATCGACGACGGGCCGGCTTTCGCCGGCCCCGGCTTCCCGGACGGAGACCGGGCGTGCTGCGAGCGCGCCGGGCCGCCCCCCGGCCCGGCCCGGCCGGAGCGCCGCCGGTCGCCGGAAGCACCGTGAGCGATCGAGGGCCCGCCCCCGGGCGGCCTGCGGGGCGCCAGCCGGCCGGCGTGTTCGACGTCCTCGCCGGCGCGCTCGAACGCGACCCGGATGCAGAGGCGGTGGTCACCCGCCAGCGACGGGTCACCTACGCCGGCCTCGACGCGCTGGCAGACCGGGCCGCCGGCGCCCTGGCGCTGCTCGGCGTGGGGCCGGGCGACCGGGTCGCCGCGGCCCTGCCCAACGACTTCGACGTCCTCGTCGCCTTCCACGGGGCGATGCGCCTCGGCGCCGTGTGGGTGGGTGTCGGGCGGGCTCTCACCCCGACGGAGAAGGCGCACGTGATCACGGATACGGGGGCGGTGGTCGTCGTCGGCGACGGGTTCAACATCGGGCACCTCGAGGGACGCGTCGATCGCGGAGTGCGGTTGGTGTCGCAGGCGGGATGGCACAGCGCGCTGGACGCGTCCACGGGGCGCCCGCCCGTCCCGGCACCCGACCCCGGCGCACCGGCCGCGATCGCCTACACGAGCGGAACCGCTGGTCGCCCACGGGGCGCCGTGCACAGCCAGGCAGCCCTGGTGCTGCCCGGGGCCGCCGTGGTCGCGCGCCGCGGGTGGGGACCGCCGCTGCGCAAGGCCGACTCGCTGCCTCTCACCACGCTCGACACCATGGTGCTCGGCACCCTGCTCACCGCGCAGGCCGGCGGCACCGCGGTCGTCGTCGACGGGGCCGACGCCGCCTCGATCGTCGACTGGATCCGCCGCGGGCGGGCGACCGTGTGGAGCGCACCGCCCGCCCTGCTCCGAACCCTCCTCGAGGACCCGGCGGTCACGCCGGCGGACCTGGAGAGCCTCGAGGAGGTGTGGGTCACCGGCGCCGCCTGCCCCGACCGCCTGCGCCGGGAGTTCGAGGAGCGCCTGGGGGTGCGGGTCAGCCGCACCTACGGGCTGACCGAAGCGCCGGCCATCGTCAGTCTCGACGACGCCGGCGGCGAATCCCCTCCGGGCAGCAGCGGGCGGCCGCTCGACCACCTGACCGTCAGCAGCGTCGAGGACGAGGTGCTGCTCTCCGCCGCGACGGCGGGCCCGTGGGCGGGCCGCTGGCGGCCGATGATCGGCTACTGGAACCAGCCGGAGGCGACCGCCGCGGCGCTCGAGGGCGCCGCGCTGCGCACCGGGGACCTCGGCGGCCTCGACGGGTCGGGGTACCTCCACATCGTGGGCCGCAAGGACGAGATGATCGTCCGCGGCGGCACGAGGGTCCACCCGGCGCAGGTCGAACGGGTCCTGGCCGAGGCGCCCGGCGTCACCGCCTGCGCCGTCGTCGGCATCCCCGACGAGCACCTGGGCGAGCGCGTCGGCGCCGTAGTCGAGACTTCCCCGGGGGGGGTCGCAGACCGCGCGGCGGTGCTCGACCACTGCCGCGACAGGCTGGCCGACCACGAGGTGCCCGAGCGGCTGGTGTTCGTCGGGCAGCTCCCGCGCGACCAGATGGGCAGGGTGCGCCGGGCCGCCGTGCTCGGGCTGCTGACCGAAACCTGATCGGGGGCAGGCCGGCGGGCGGGGCCGGTCGCGCCGCCGGTCGCCGCATCCGAAGCTTCACGCCTGAGGGCACGCGTCCCTGCTACCGTTGCCTCCAGCACGCACCCGCCAGGGGAGGAGACATGACGGTAAGGCCGATGGCGCCCCGGGGTGCGCCGCAGGTAGCCGGCGTTTTCCACGTCCGCGGCGCCGCGTCCTGCCCCGAGGGCCGGCGGGTTCCCGACCCGGCGAATGGGGTACAAGCGGGGCCGTGATTTCCGGGGATATGGGTACGCACCTGCTGGCCGCCGTGGTGGACATCAACGGACCGGGCCGCTACCTGCACTGGTCGGTGTTCGCCATCGCCGTCTCGAACCTCGGCGTCGTCATCGTCATGCTCCTGATCTTCGGCGCCGCCCTCTTCCTGCGCTTTCCCCCCGGCCGTGCGCAGGAGCAGCCCGCCGAGGTGGCGCAGCCTCGGCCGGGTGCCGACCTGGACACCAGGGGCGCCGACTCCTGGACCGGCCGCGTCCGGCTCGCCGCCGTGCGCTGGCTGCCCCCGCAGCGGCTGCTACCCGAGACCCAGCCGTCCTACGTGGCGTCGTGGGTGTACGTGTTCGGGGTGGTCAGCCTGGCCGCGCTCGTGGTGGCGATCGTCTCCGGTTTCCTCATCGCGCTGGGCGGGGTCGACTGGTGGCACACGAACCCGGTCGGCCACTTCTTCAACAGCCTCCACCTGTGGAGCGTCGAGTTCTTCATGGCCTTCATGGTCATCCACCTCTGGGGCAAGTTCTTCATGGCCGCCTGGCGGGGCAAGCGTGCCCGCACGTGGATCACCGGGATGCTCGCGTTCGTCGCCTCGATAGTCGAGGCCTTCACGGGGTACCTCTCGCAGCAGAACTTCGACTCGCAGTGGATCGCCACCAACGGCAAGGACGCCGTCAACTCGACGGGCCTCGGCGGGTGGTTCAACCTCATGAATTTCGGCCAGATGCTGCTGTGGCATGTCGTGCTCATGCCGCTCGTCCTCCTGGCATTCGTCGGAATCCACATCCTCCTGGTGCGCTACAGGGGTGTCGTGCACCCGTTCGCGCCGCGACGCGGCAGGGATCTCCTCGGCAGGAAGATCAGCGGCTCGCCGGCCCGCCTGAGCCGCCAGGAGGTGAAGGCGGCGGAGGCCTCCGAATGGCGCGGCCCGCTGCGCCGCTACGACATCATCCGCGAGGCGGCCCTCGCCACCATCGTGGTGGCCGTCGCCACCGTGGCCCTGGCAGGCATACTTTCCTCGCCCGACGTGCGTCCGATCACGATCCAGAAGTGGGCCACCGCCGACCCGGCGGACTTCGTCGGCACCGCCGCTTCGGAGCTGGCCGGGACCTCGGAGACCGCCACCTACGGCCCCCCGTACAACAACGCCTCCGGTTCGGTGCAGCGGCTCGTCATCTCCTGGCAGAGCGCCGCGGGCGTCTGGGAGCGCGTCGACCCGGCCCGCTCGTTCGTCATCGCCCCGTTGCAGACGGTCTCGGGCCGCGACCCGTCCCTCGAGGGCGCCCTCGCCCGCTGGACGGCGGCATCTCCGCAGCAGCAGACGTCGTGGGCCAGCGCGTACCTCTCGGCGGCGGCCAAGGTCCGCTTCAACTCTGCCGGCGCCCCCGTGGTGGCGCCGGGCCGCTACGGGCCCGTGCCGGTGATCTTGGCAGCCGAGCTCACGCTCGCCCGCCAGGGCGCCCTCGACGCCAGCCTGATCGCCAGGAGCCGCTTTTACGGCACCGACTTCACCAAGCCGCTGCTGTTCCTCGAGGATGGAAGCTACTTCGGCGACCAGGCGCAGAGCCAGCACCTCCAGGCCAACCAGTGGGGGGTGATGAACGAGACCGGCAGCTATCCGGGGCAGCCCTGGCTGTGGCTCTACCAGCTGTGGTACCACATTCCCGGTTTCGACAGCTCCAAAAACGTCGACCTGATAGCCATCTACCTCACGGGGCTGGCGACGCTGCTGCTTCTGTTCGTGCCGTTCCTGCCCGGCCTGCGCGACATCCCCCGTGCCGTGCCGATCCACCGCCTGGTGTGGCGGCGCTACTACCGGGACGCGGAGCAGGGGGCGGAGCAGCGCTCCACCCCCTGACATCCTCGGGGCCCTCGGGGCCCCGTGCGGCTACCTGTCGCCGAAGCTGGAGGCGTCGGAGGGGAGGTGGCGCAGCCACTCCCCGACGTACAGCTGACGCGGCCGGGCGATCTTCTGCTCCGCGTCGAGGATGCCTTCCTCCCACTGCGCGAGCCAGCCGGCGGTCCGGCCGATGGCGAACAGCATCGGGAACATCTCCACCGGGAAGCCCATCGCCTGATAGATGATGCCGGAGTAGAAGTCGACGTTCGGGTACAGCTTGCGGGACACGAAGTACTCGTCCTCGAGGGCGATCCTCTCGAGCTCCAAGGCGATGTCGAGCAGCGGGTTGCGGCCGGTGACCTTGAAGACGTCGTCGGCGACCTTCTTGATGATCTTGGCCCGCGGGTCGAAGTTCTTGTACACACGGTGGCCGAAGCCCATGAGCAGCAGCTCGCCCTTCTTCACCCGGGCGATGTAGTCGGGGATGTTGTCGATCGAGCCGATGTCCTGGAGCATGTTGAGCACCTGCTCGTTGGCACCGCCGTGCAGCGGGCCGTACAGCGCCGCGGCGGCCGCGGCGGTCGACATGTACGGATCCGCATGGGAGCTGCCGACCGCACGCATGGCGTTGGCGGAGCAGTTCTGCTCGTGGTCGGCGTGCAGGATGAAAAGGACGTCGAGGGCGTGCTCGAGGACCGGGTCCGGGCGGTAGCTCCACTCGGTCGTCTTCTTCATCATCGACAGGAAGTTGCCGGCGTAGGACAGCTCGTTGTCCGGGTAGGCATAGGGCAGCCCGGTCGCGTGGCGGTAGGCGAAGGCTGCGATGGTGGGCATCTTGGCGATCAGCCGCACGATCTGCAGCTTGCGCTTGTCCTGGTCGAAGATGCCCTTGGATTCGCGATAGAAGGTCGACAGCGCAGCGACCGTGCTCACGAGGATGCCCATCGGGTGCGCGTCGTAGTGGAACCCGTCGATGAACTTCTTGATGTTCTCGTGGACGAACGTGTGGTGCGTGACCTGCTCGGTCCACGCCTCGAGCTCAGCCTTGTCCGGCAGCTCGCCGTTCAAAATGAGGAACGCCACCTGGAGGAAGCTCGCGTGGTCGGCGAGCTCCTCGATCGGGTACCCGCGATAACGGAGGATCCCCTTGTCGCCGTCGATGTAGGTGATGGTGCTGCGGCAACTGGCGGTGTTCAGGAACGCCGGATCGTAGGAGAGCAGGCCGAAGTCGTCGGGGGAGACCTTGATCTGCCGCAGGTTGATGGCGCGTATGGCCCCGTCCTCTATGGGGATGTCGTAGGTGCGGCCGGTCCGGTCGTCCGTGACGTGCAGTACTCCGCTGTTCGGTGTTTCTGGCATATGCCACCCTCCTGTTTCTTTTTCTACCTTGTGGGCTCGGCCTCCCATGCATCCGAAACGGCGCGGGAGGAGCCTTCGGAAAGATCCATCGGATCGGGCGGGTAGATGGGCGTCCACACGGCGTCGTCCACCGCGGCATCGATCTCCTCGTCGGTCCCGATGCGCCCGACACCGTCGTCACGCGCCTCGCGGACGACAGCGACGGCGATGTTGCGGGAGATCGAACGGAGGTCACTCAGGCGGGGATAGAGCGCGCCCGCGTCCAGACGCTCCGCGGGCACCATCGCGGCCAGCGTGTGGGCGGCGATGAGGAACATGCGATCGGTGACCTGCCGTGCTCGTGACACGATCGAGCCGAGTCCGACCCCCGGGAAGATGAAGACGTTGTTCGCCTGGCCGATGATCCGCTGCGTGCCGTTGAGCTCGACAGGATCGAAGGGGCTGCCGGTCGCGATCAGCGCCCGGCCCTCGCTCCACGCGAGCACGTCTGCGGGCTCGGCTTCGGTCTGCGCCGTCGGGTTGGACAGCGGCAAGACGATGGGCTCGGGGGTGCGCTCCGCCATTGCCCGGATGGCACCCTCCGTGAACGAGCCCGGCTGGCCGCTGGTGCCCACGAGGATGGTGGGTGCCACCTGGCGGACCACGCTCTCGAGGTCGTGGTTGCGGGCCGGGTCGAAGCCGAAGCGCTGCATCTGCGCCGGCGACAAGGCGAACGGACGCTTGTCCTCGTCGACCATCTCGCGCCCCTCGAAGACCAGGCCCCGGGAGTCGAGCATCACCACGGTGTCGCGGAGCTCGTCGTCGGTGGCGCCTTCGATCCGCATGGCGGCCTGCACGAGGCGGGCGATCCCGATCCCGGCGGCTCCGGCGCCGAGAAACACGAGGCGCTGCGCCGAGAGTCTCTGCCCGTTGCGCCGGAGGCCGGCCAGGATGCCGGCGAGGACGACGGCGGCGGTTCCCTGGATGTCGTCGTTGAAGCTGGGCAGGCGGCGCTGGTAGCGGTCGAGGAGGCGGATGGCGTTGTGCTGCTTGAAGTCCTCCCACTGCAGGAGGGCGTGGGGGTACACGTCTATGACCGCTTCGACGAACGCGTCGATGAAGGTGTCGTAGTCGGCGCCCCGCAGCCGGGGCTTCGGGTAGCCGAGATAGAGGGGGTCGTTCAGGAGATGCTCGTTGTCGGTGCCGCAGTCGAGGGAAACCGGCAGCGTCAGGTGGGGCGGCACCCCCGCCCCTGCCGTGTAGAGCGCCAGCTTCCCGACCGGGATCCCCATCCCCCCGGCGCCCTGGTCGCCGAGGCCGAGGATGCGCTCGTTGTCGGTCGCGACGATCAGCCGGGTACCCGGGCTGCCGCCGTTGCGGAGAAGTTCGGGGATCCGGTCGATGTCGTCGGGGGTGATCCACAGCCCTCGCGGCCGCCGGATGACGTGGCTGAACTCGCCGCAGGCCCGCCCCACCGTCGGCGTGTACACGATCGGGGCGAGCTCCTCGAGGTGATCGACGAGCAACCTGTAAAAGAGCGTCTCGTTCCTGTCCTGCAGTGCGGACAGGCCGATGTAACGCTCGAGGTCGTCCCCCTTGCGCCTGAGGTGCTCGAGCTCGAGCGCCACCTGTTCCTCCATGGTGGCCACCCGCCAGGGCAGAAGGCCGCGCAGGCCGAGCGCGCCCCGCTCCTTCTCGCTGAACGCGACGTCCTTGTTGAGCGAGGACCTTATGAGGAGGTCCTTGCCCCGCGAAAACCGAGCCGGCGTCTGTTCGGCGCCGGCATCGTGGGCGCGCCTCCAGGCCGGCGCCCGAAAACCAGTGCTCACGTGAGCCTCCGAGATCAAGGGTGGTATCCAGCTTTGCAGCCTTCCCCGCGGCGGGGGTGGGGCCGAAAGCCTCTGCGCGGGTGGACGTTCGGCACATAGGCGGGCCCTCCGGGAGTCGGGTCCCCGGCGCTTCTCGCGACGTTTTCGGGCTACTGAGCGGTCCTCCGAAAGTGCCGGCCGAGCTCGTTCGCGTAGCGGCGGCCGAGCAGATCGGCGTGCTCGGTCACCCACCGCGACAGCCGCGTTGTGCCCGTGGCGGGGCCGTCAGTGTCGGCCAGCCCGCGGGCCATGGCGCGGTACTCGTCGACGGTGAGAAGGACGTCGCGCATCGCCAGTCCCAGCCCGGCGGCCGCGGCTTCGAGGAGGGGGCCGGGCACCCGGACGATCCGGGCGCGGCTGCCGACGGCCGCCCTGATCTGCTCGACCATCTCGACGAAGGCGGGGCGCTCCGGACCGACGGCGTCGACGACAACGTCTCCCGTCGCCGCGCCCAGGTCGGTGCACAGCCGGGCCAGGTCGTCGACGTGGATGGGCCGGACACGGTAGCTCCCCGAGCCGCCGACGGCGAAGACCGGGAGGTGGCGGAGCAGCCAGGCGATGTTGTTGATCAAGACGCCGTCGCCGCCGAAGAGGATCGCCGGCCTCACGACGGCGTGCGGCACACCGGAGTCGGCGAGGGCCCGCTCGGCGAGCGCCTTGCCGCGAAAGTAGCCGAACGGGGAGTCTGCCGAGGGATGCGTGATGCTGACGTGGACGATCCGCTGCACGCCGGCGCGCCCGGCCGCGCCGAAGAGGGCACGCGAGTTCGACACAGCCCGGTCGAAGGTGGCGCCGCCGTGTTCGAAGCGCACCCAGTAGGTGTTGTAGAGGGTCGTCGCACCTTCCAGGCTTTCGGCGAGCCCGGCGGGATCCTCGAAGGCCAGGCGGCGGCCCTCGATCGGGGTGTCTTCGGGGGCACGCTCGGGGTGGCCCGTGATCGTGCGCACCCTCCGCCCCGCCCGGACCAGGCGGGCGGCGATGGCGCTGCCTGAGTAGCCGAACGCTCCGGTGACGACGTCGAGCCCTGTGTCAGCAGCCATCGCGACCTCCTCGGGGTGGAGTTGGGAAGGGGCATTATGATGGCGCGATGATCGAGCGCGCCGAGTTCGGTCGAACGGGTCACCGCAGCTCCCGGGTGATCTTCGGCTCGGCGGGGATAGGCCGGGTCGACCAGGACACCGCCGACCGGCTGCTGCCGCTGCTGGTCTCTTCGGGGGTCAACCACCTCGACACGGCTGCGAGCTACGGAGACGCAGAGCTGCGTCTGGCGCCCTGGTTGCGCGCTCACCGCGACGACTTCTTCGTCGCCACCAAGACAGGCGAGCGGACAGGCGACGCTGCACGGGCCAGCCTGGAGCGCTCCCTCGAGCGTCTGGGCGTGGACAGCGTCGACCTCATCCAGCTGCACAACCTGGTCGAGGACGACGAGTGGGACACCGCCTACGCCCGCGGCGGCGCCGTCGAAGCCCTCGACCGGGCCCGGTCGGAGGGGCTGGCCCGGTTCGTCGGGGTGACGGGCCACGGGCTGCGCATAGCCCGCATGCACGTGCGCAGCCTTCAGCGCTTCGACTACGACTCGGTCCTCTTCCCTTACAACCCCACGCTGCTGGCCGACGCCGCCTATCGCGCGGACGTCGAGGAGCTGCTCGGGGTGTGCGCCGCGCGCGGCGTGGCCGTACAGACGATCAAGGGCATCGCCCGCCGGCGGTGGCGCGAGCCGGTGCCCCCCCGTGGTGAGGCACGCCACAGCTGGTACGAGCCGTTGCGCGACCCGGGGGCGATCGCCCGGGCGGTGCGCTTCGTGCTGTCGCGCCCGCCGCTGTTTTTGATCTCGTCGTCGGAGTTCGAGGTGCTGCCCACCGTGCTCGAGGCCGCCGCCGCGCCCGGACCGGTGCCCTCGGCCGACGAGCTGTCGGCCGACGCGGCGGCCTTTGCCATGGAGCCGCTCTTCGACGGCGACGAGCTCGAGAGGATCTAGCGGGGGCCGCGCCGGAGCCGGTGGTGATTGCTGTGCACGCGGTGCCCCCGGGGCTATCTTGCGGGCATCGCGGCAACGGCTACATCTCGATCTCGTCCACCGGCCCGGGGCCGTGCCCGACATCCGACCGCCCAGCCGGGCGCCCCCTCCGCTGCGGGCGGGGCGCCGGCGCGGGCCCGACGCCTGCGGGCGCAGGGCCGCCAGACCCTCCGCAAGCTGCTCGACGCCGGGCTCGTCGCTTTCGAGGAGCGCGGCTACCACGTCACCCGTGTCGACGACATCGTCTCCGAGGCGGGGACCTCCCACGGGACCTTCTACCTCTACTTCTCGAACAAGGAAGACCTCTTCCGCGCCCTTGTCTCGGACGTGACCGCGGAGATGGACGGGCTTGCGGAGTCGCTGCCCGCCATCAAGCCCTCGAAGACCGGCTACGAGGATCTGGGCGCGTGGATCGGAAAGTTCTACGACCTCTACGCTCGTTACCACCCCGTCATCCGCGCGTGGACCGAGGCCGCGGCCGAGAACGCCGAGCTCGCCCGGACGGGTGGACGGGTGTTGCGGCTTCTCGTCGACCGGCTGGCCCGCAGGATCGAGGAGGTCGATCCCCCCCAGGTCCAGGACCCCACCGCGGCTGCGGTTGCCCTCGTCGCGATGGTCGAGCGGGCCGTGTCGTACTCGGTCGTGCACACGGTTCCCGTCAAACGGGACGCTCTGGTGGGCGACCTGGCGGCCATCGCCCACGTCGGCATCTTCGCCGGCGCCCGCCGGCGCCGGCCCTGACACGCGCGTCCGCCGGGGGACATCAAGGACCCCGCATCCGCCGGCGGCGGCGCGCCGGCCGGGCGGGAGAGGTCAGACGCGAACCGGTGCTCGCTCGGCCTCCCGCGCCCAGGAGCGCAGCTTGGTGATCGTGCGCACGAGAAGTCTCGAGACCTGCATCTGGCTCACGCCGATCTCGGCGGCCACCTGTCGCTGCGTGCGGCCGTCGAAGTAGAGCCGCTTGAGGATCAGCTGCTCCCTCCTGTCGAGGCGCGGCAAGAGCCCCTGGAGCTGCTGCACGTCGAGCGAATGATCGAACGCCCGGTCGATCACGGGTATGTCCGTTTTCGCCTCGTCGTCGGCCATCCGCATGTCGAGCGAGGCCGGCCAGTAGCTGTCCCCCGCCTCCATCGCGTCGAGGACCGATTCCTCGGGGACGCCGAGATGGGCGGCGATCTCGGGGATCGTCGGGGACGCACCCAGGCGGTGGCCGAGCTCCTCGCGCGCGTCCTTGACCGACAGGTACAGCTCCTGCACGGATCGCGGGACGCGCATCATCCAGGTCTTGTCCCGGAAGTGACGCTTGAGCTCCCCGAGGATGCTCGCCGTGGCGTAGGTCGCGAAGGTGGCGTCCCGGTTGGCGTCATAACGGCGGGAGGCCTTGAGCAGTGCCATCAGAGCCACTTGCTCGAGGTCGTCGGTCGGCTCGCCGTGGTGGGCGAATCGTCGCGCGAGCGACCCCGCCAGGCGGAGGTGGGTGTTGACGAGCTGGGTCTGGAACTGGCGACGGGCGAGCGTGTCGGAGCGGTCCTCACGGGCCGCCGGGCGCACCCCTCGACGGTGCCGGGCCTTCTTCCGGAAGACCCGGCCGTCGGTCGTGACGGGCTGCAGGCCGGACACGGCGACCCTGCCGCCCGACGGTTCGACGACCACGAGATGGCCGCCGGCTCTCAGCTGATCCGCGGCCTGCTCCGGCGAAATCGCATCGGATCCGTCGTTCGTCCGTATCGTGACGAGATCCACCGGCTCGGACGGATCCGCCAGGACCACCTGCTCGGCGATCGCGGGGTCGGGCACCCAGCGGAGGTCCTGGCAGAGGAATGATGCCAGCCGGTCCTCCGCCGGCACGCAGCGGATATCGGACAGCGCGAAGTCGAGAGGAAGGGATTCTGCCGGCAGGTCCGAAGCGAAGACCTGCAGCGGCGTCACCGGGACGTCCCCCCCCTTGCCGTCGATCCCGCGCAGCTCTCCGGCCCGATAGGCGACCGTGACGGCTACGGCGTCGGCTGCGCTTCCGGCGGTCCACACGCGCGGCGTCCGGGTCCGGCCGACCTTCAGCAGCGGCGGAACCACCTGCTCTTGGAGGAGTTGCCAGTCGCGCAACAGCGGTGATGCATGTGCACCCATAATCTCGCGTCCTCGCTCGGGGGCTCGTGGATGCCTGCCCCGGCATTTCCCGTTGGGGGTCGTTTTCGGGGGTCGTTGTACCCAGCGAGGGTGCCTTCGAACCCTGTCGCCGGTTCTGCCGAACGACGACGGGCTGGCGTCCCCGGGGATCCGCATCCTGGCGGACGCCGCCTCCCGGCAGGGGCTCTCGGTCACGCTCGGTGGCGCCTTCCTGGGACAGCAGCGCTGCGAGCGCTTCCATGACGGCTGTGTCCGAGGAGGGCCGTGCGACCGTCGAACGACACGTGCCCGGGGACGGTTCCGCGATGCCGGCGTTCGATGTGCAAGGGGCGCCGCCCTGACCGGCGCCACGCACGGCCGGCGCGCTCTCGCGATGTCGGCGGAGGTGGGCGACCCCCCGTCGTGGGAAGCCGCCGCGGGGGTGGCCGGCCAGGCGGTCGAATCGGCGGTGCGGACGCCTCCGGGGGCCGTGTCGAACGTCAACGTGCCCGGTCGCCCGCCGGGGGAGCCGCGCGGCGCGGTGGCGACCGCCCTCGCTTCGGTCGGTACCGTCCAGGCGAACGTCACCGAGGCCGAGCGCGGCTTCGTTCCGGTCACCTTCGCCGGCGGGGACCCGCTCGGAGCTTCACCCGGCACCGACGCCCCCGCGCTCGCGGAGGGCTACGTGTCCCTCACGGCCCTCGAGCCGTCGTCGGGGACGACACCGTCGGCCTGGGTCGGGCGCTTCAGCCATGAGCGCGCTCCGGCGGGTGCCCGGACCGGCGCGCGTCGGGCAGCCTCCGAGCCTCTCGCCGGCGAAGCCCCCGCCGAAGCCCTTCGTGGCGGCGATCCCGCGTACTCGTCCCCCGCCCCGCCGGCCTGGGGGGGGAGGGGTTCAGCCGTCCGCGCCGGAGTGGCGGGGTTCGGGCTCCCGCCCCTTCGGCTGGGTGGGCCTGGGGCCCGGGTTCAGGGGGGGGAGGGGGCGGCGGACGGGCCGGTCGCCGAGTTCGATCTCCTCGCTGTGGTGGGCGATCGGCAACGGCGGCCCCGACACCAGCTCGTACCTGGCCTCTTCGGGGGTGACCGTGGTGGATACGAGGCGCCCCCGGTAGCGCAGCCGGAACGACAGGCGGGTGATGCCCGACGGAAGTCGCGGGGAGAAGCGCAGCGTCCCGCCGCCGGCGCGCATCCCGCCGAAACCGACGACCAGGGCCGTCCAGGCGCCGGCGAGCGAGGCGATGTGGAGGCCGTCGCGGGTGTTGTGCTCCAGGTCGTCCAGGTCGATGAGGGCGGCCTCGCCCAGGTAGTCGTGGGCGAGCTCCAGCTGCCCGACTTCCGCGGCCATCACGGCCTGGGTGCACGCCGAAAGCGACGAGTCGCGCACCGTGAGCGCCTCGTAGTAGGCGAAGTTGCGCTCCTTCTGCTCGGGGGTGAAGGCGTCGCCGCGCAGCTGCATCGCCAGCACGAGGTCGGGCTGCTTTACCACCTGCTTGCGGTACAGGTCGAAGTAGGGGAAGTGCAGCATCAGCGGGTACTGGTCCGGGGAGGTGGAGGCGAAGTCCCAGCGGGCGTGGTCGGTGAAGCCCTCCGCCTGCGCGTGCACGCCGAGGCGCTCGTCGTAGGGGATGACGATGTCGTCGGCGGCGTCCCTCCACGAGGCGGCCTCCTCGAGGGTCACCCCGAGCGCCTCTGCCTCGTCGAGGTGGCGGCCGGCGACGTCCGCGGCGGCCCGCAGGTTGTGCTGCGCCATGAGGTTGGTGTAGGCGTTGTTGTCGGCCACGGCGCTGTACTCGTCGGGCCCGGTGACCCCGTCGATGCGGAAGCGACCTTCCATGTCGCGCTGACCGAGGCTCCGCCACAGGCGAGCGGTCCCGACCAGCAGCGGCAGGCCCGTATCCCTCTCGAAAGCGTCGTCGTCGGTGGCGTCGACGTAGCGCACCACGGCGTCGGCGATGTCGGCGTTGATGTGGAACGCGGCGGTTCCTGCCGGCCAGTACCCCGAGCCCTCGTCGCCGTCGATGGTCCGCCACGGGAACGCCGCCCCCTTGAGCCCGAGCCCTGCTGCGTGCTGCTCCGCCTTCGCCAGGCTCGACCGGCGCCAGGCCAGGGCGTCGGCTACCGCCGCCGGGAAGGTGTAGGTGAGGGCCGGCAGGAGGAACGTCTCGCTGTCCCAGAAGGTGTGGCCGTCGTATCCGGGCCCCGTCAGACCCTTGGCGGGGATCGGCCGCTGCTCGGCGCGCACCGCCGACTGCAGGACGTGGAACAGGCCGAAGCGCACCGCCTGCTGCACCGGGGCGTCCCCCTCCACCTCCACGTCGGCGCCCTCCCAGAACCTGTCGAGGAACGCCCTCTGGTCCGCGAGGAGGCCTTGCCATCCGGTCAGCTCGGCGCTGGCCAGGGCGGCCACGACCTGGTCGTGCATCGCCGGGCGGGAGCGCTGGCCGGACCACCCGTAGGCGACCATCTTCACGATGCGTAGCGTTTCGCCCGTGTCCAGCCGGGAAGCGATGGTCACCCTGCTCACGTCGTCGTTGCCCTCCGACTGCACGTTCGGGCGGTCGGGCCCGTCGACGTCGTGCCGCATCGCCGTGGCGACCCGCAGGCCGCTCGATCGGGTGCGGTGCACCATGACGGCGCCGTTCTCCACGGCGAGGTTGTCCTCGAGCTCGAGGGGCGACTGGAGTATCGCGGTGGTACGCGGGTCGCGCCCGGGGTCCGGAAGCGACTCGTTGGCGACCAGCTCGGACTGCACGACCACCCGCAAGCCGGCGTCGAGCGGGGTGACCTCGTAGCAGATGGCGGCCACCGCCCGGTGGGTGAACGACACCAGCCGGGTGGAGAGGATGCGCACCCCGCAGCCCGACGGCGACGACCAGGTGACCCGCCGGGTGAGGGTCCCTGCCCGCAGGTCGAGGACCCGCTCGTGGCTTTGGAGCGTGCCGTAGCGGACGTCGAAGGGCTGATCGTCGACGAGGAGGCGGATGATCTTGCCGTTGGTGACGTTGATGATCGTCTGGCCCGACTCGGGGTAGCCGTAGCCGGCTTCGGCGTAGGGGAGAGGCCTCCGCTCGTAGACCGAGTTCAAGTAGGTGCCCGGGAGCCCGTGGGGTTCCCCCTCGTCGAGGTTGCCCCGCATCCCGATGTGCCCGTTGGAGAGGGCGAACACCGACTCGGACTGGGCCAGCACGTCGAGGTTGAGGTGGGTCTCGCGTATCGACCACGGCTCGAGCGCGAAGGCCGGGTGACCGATCATGTCCGTCGGCGTCCCTCAGGCCGTGGCCACCCGTCCGTAGAGGGTGGTGCGCTGCTCGAGGTTCCGCCCCAGCGGCTCGACGAGGTCCCGGAAGCCGGACTCGTCCATGGCCTGCCCGTGGCTGCCGCCCGCAGCGCGCGAGATGTTCTCGTCGATGAGCGTGCCCCCGAGGTCGTTGACCCCTGCCCTCAGAAGCTGGCGTACGCCCTCGACGCCGAGTTTCACCCACGACGCCTGGATATTTTCGACGTACCCGTGGTAGGCGATGCGGGCGATGGCGTGCATCAGCACGACCTCCCGCCACGTCGGTCCCCGCCGTGCCATGCGCTGCAGGTAGATCGGCGACGCCATGTGCACGAACGGCAGCCCCACGAACTCGGTGAAGCCCCCCGTTTCCTTTTGCAGGTCGCGGGTGCGCACGAGGTGGCGGGCCCAGTGCACCGGCTGCTCGATGGAGCCGAACATGATCGTGATGTTGGAGCGCAGGCCGACCGCGTGGGCGGTGCGGTGCACGTGCAGCCACTGCTCGGTGGACACCTTGTCGGGGCACAGCGTCGCCCGGATCTCGTCGTCGAGGATCTCGGCGGCCGTGCCGGGAAGGCTGCGCAGCCCGGCGTCCATCAGGCGTCGCAGGTAGCCGTCGAGCGGCTCGCCGAGGCGGCGGGCCCCCTCGCTGACCTCGAGCGCCGTGAAGCCGTGGACGTGGATGCCGGGCACCGCCTCCTTGACGGCCTGGACGACCTCGACGTAGTAGTCGCCGTCGAAGTCGGGGTGGATGCCGCCCTGGAGGCACACTTCGGTGGCGCCCATTTCCCACGCCTCGCGCGTCCGCCGGGCGATCTCGTCGAGGCCGAGCAGGTACGGCGTTCCCCGCAGGTTGAGCGACAGGGGCCCCTTCGAGAAGCCGCAGAAGCGGCACTTGAAGGTGCAGATGTTCGTGTAGTTGATGTTGCGGTTGCTCACCCATGTGACCGCGTCGCCCACTGCCTGCGCCCGCAGTTCGTCGGCGAGGGAGGCCACCGCCGCGACCTCTCGGCCGCGGGCGGAGAAGAGGGCGATGATCTCCTCCACGCCCGGCTCCTGGCCGAGGCGGACGCCGTCGAGGACCTCCCCGACCCGCCCGCGTGCGAACGGCTCCGCGGAGAGCACCGCAGGGGGCTCATCTCCGGCACCCGTGTACCACTGGGTGGAGCGCCGGCCGACGAGGACGACCTCCGCGCCATCGCCGGCGTTGCGGTACTCGCCGACCTTCTGGGGGAACAACGAGCCGGGGTCGTCACGCCCGAGCCCCTCGGCGTCGCTCCGGTCCAGCACGGGGTGGCGCATCGCCGGGTCCAGCCATCGCTGCGGCGCGAGCGCGTACGACGGGTAGAGGGGCAGGCGCGGCGCCAGGGCGAAGCCGCGCGCCTCGGTGACGGCCCGCAGGGCGTCGAGCGCCGGCCAGGGGCGCTCGGGGTTGACGTGGTCGTCGGTCACCGGCGACACGCCGCCCCAGTCGTCGATGCCGGCGTCGAGGAGGGCGCCGAAGTCGTCGGACAGGTTGGGCGGGGCCTGGACGTGGACGTCCGGTGGGAGGATCAGCCGGGCGAGGGCGATCGCCTCGAGGAGCTCGCCGGCCGCACACGGCGGCTCCGCGTGCATGGCCGTCCCGGGCTTCGGCAGGAAGTTCTGGACGATCACCTCCTGCACGTGGCCGTGGCGGGCGTGGCTGGCGGCGATCGCTTCGAGGGCGGCGACGCGGTCCACGCGCCCCTCCCCGATGCCGACGAGGATCCCGGTGGTGAACGGGATCGCCAGTTCGCCGGCGGCTTCGAGCGTGGCGAGGCGCCGGCCCGGTGCCTTGTCCGGCGACCCTCGGTGGGCGGCGAGGTCTTCGCGCAGCGTCTCGAGCATCATGCCCTGGCTGGCGGTCACGGGCCGCAGCAGGGTCAGCTCGTCGGGAAAAAGGGCGCCGGCGTTGGCGTGGGGCAGCAGCCCTGTTTCGTCGAGGACGAGGCGGCACATGGCCGCGAGGTATTCGACGGTCGAGCCCCAACCGTGGTCGTCCAGCCACGCGCGTGCCGCGGGGTAGCGATCCTCGGGGCGCTCCCCGAGGGTGAACAGTGCCTCGTGGCACCCGGCTGCGGCGCCCTGCCGGGCGACGGCGAGAACCTCCCCCGGCTCGAGATAGGGCGACGCGAGGCGTGCCGGCGCCTTCGCGAAGGTGCAGTAGCCGCAGCGGTCACGGCACAGCATCGTCAGGGGGATGAACGCCTTCGGCGAGTAGGTCACTCTCGTGCCGTGCGCGGCGTCGCGGGCGGCTCCCGCCCGTGAGAGGAGGGCGTCGAGGGGAAGGTCGAGCAGACTCTGGGCCATATGGGTGAGAACGCTATCCCGCCCGGGAAAGCAGGAGAAGTGGACTCCCCGACCCCGCCGGCCCCTCGCCGCGGCCGGCGGGGTGACAAACCGGGTGAAAGGTGTCAGCATTTCTGACGTGAACGGTGCAGATCAGACCCATCCCGATCCCACGACGGGCGCCTTCCAGGCGGATGGGGCCTCGCCGTGGGGAGGCAGCGCCTTCCCCCCGATCGCCGACTACGCGTTTCTCTCCGACTGCGAGACGACCTGCCTGATCGCGCCGAGCGGGGCCGTCGAGTGGATGTGCGCGCCCCGGCCCGACTCCCCCTCGTTCTTCGCGGCGATCCTGGACCGCAGCGCCGGCTCCTTTCGCGTCGGCCCCTACGACGAGGATGTTCCCGTCGCGCGCCGCTATCTGCCCGGCAGCCTGATGCTCGAGACGACCTGGCAGACCCGCACCGGATGGCTCATCGTCCGCGACGCCCTGTGTATGGGCCCGTGGCACAACCTGACCGATCGGTCCAGGACCCATCGCCGTTCGCCGACCGACTTCGACGCCGAGCACTGCCTCGTGCGGACGATCAAATGCGTGGGCGGCACCGTCGACCTGTCCCTGACCTGCGAGCCGGTCTTCGACTACGGCCGTGTCGAGGCCTCCTGGGCCTACGAGGGGGAGGGATACGGCCACATCGTCGCCACCGGCGAGGACCTCGAACTGAAGCTGCGCATCACCAGCGACCTGCGTCCGGGCATCGAGCGGAGGGGGATCACCGCCCGGACGCGCATGTCCGAGGGCGACAGCCATTTCGTCGCCCTTTCGTGGTCCCCGCTCCCGGCGCCGACGACGTTCGCCGAGGCAACCGAGCGCATGAACCGCACTTCGGAGTTCTGGCGGCAGTGGATCACCCTCGGCGCCTTCCCCGATCACCGCTGGCGGAACTATCTGCAGCGCAGCGCGCTCACCCTGAAGGGGCTGACGTACGCGCCGACCGGCGCCCTGCTCGCGGCGCCCACCACCAGCCTGCCCGAGACCCCCCACGGGGAGCGCAACTGGGACTACCGGTACGCGTGGGTGCGGGACTCCACCTTCGCGCTGTGGGGTCTCTACACCCTCGGCTTCGACCGCGAGGCCGACGACTTCTTCTACTTCATCGCCGACGCCTGCCGCGACGGCAGCGACCTCCAGGTGCTCTACGGGGTGGGCGGCGAGCGGGAGTTGCCCGAGCAGTCCCTGCCGCACCTGGGCGGCTACGAAGGGGCGTGGCCGGTTCGCGTCGGCAACGCCGCGTTCGACCAGAAGCAGCACGACGTGTGGGGTGCGATGCTCGACTCCCTGCTTCTGCACGCCCGGTCCCGGTCGCGCCTGCAGGAGTCCTTCTGGCCGATCCTGAAGCGCCAGGTCGAGGTCGCCGCCGAGCACTGGGAGGAGCCCGACCGCGGCATCTGGGAGGTGAGGGGCGAGCCGCAGCACTTCACCAGCAGCAAGTTCATGTGCTGGGTGGCCCTCGACCGCGGGGCGCGCCTCGCCCGGATGTACAACGAGCCCGTCTACGCGGACAAGTGGCAGACCCTCGCCGACCAGATCCAGCAGGACATATGCGAGAAGGGTGTCGACAGCCGCGGCGTGTTCGTGCAGCGCTACGGGTCCACCGCCCTCGACGCCTCCCTGCTGTTGATGCCGCTCCTGCGCTTCCTGTCCCCCGAGGACCCGCGCATCCGTGCCACGGTGCTGGCGATCGCCGACGAGCTGACCTACGAGGGGCTGGTGCTCCGGTACAAGCCGGAGGAGACCGACGACGGCCTCGAGGGCCAGGAAGGCACCTTCACCATCTGCTCCTTCTGGCTCGTCTCCGCGCTCGTGGAGATCGGCGAGCTCGACCGGGGCCGCCGCCTTCTCGAGAGGCTGCTGTCCTACGCCAGCCCCCTCGAGCTCTACGCCGAGGAGCTCGACCCCCCCACCGGCCGGCACCTCGGCAACTTCCCCCAGGCGTTCACCCACCTGGCGCTCGTGAACGCCGTCATGCACGTGGTGCGCGCCGAGGAGAGGGAGGCTCGGGCCGGCCTGCCGCCCGGCTCGCCGGGCACCGCCGGATTCGGCGGGGAGCCCGCCGACGGGCACCCCGATGCGGACGAGCCGATCGACGCCGGCGACTGACCGCCAGGTGCGCACCCGGGCGCGTTTCAGCGGCGGGGGACGGGAATGCCCATCGCCAGGTCGAAGCGGCGGGCGGCCTGGTCCCCGGCGGTGAGCTCCTGCTGCGCCCGGCTGGCGAGGGCGCCGTCGCCCGTGGCGAGCGCCTGCACGATGTCGACCGAGCCGCTCAGGTAGTGGTCGAGCATCTGCCGCCAGGGCAGGGTTGCCGGGCCGCCGGGCTCCGGGAGCCGGGCGGCGGCGGCCGCGTCGTCGTGGAAGGTCCGCCACTCGGAGATCCAGCGCGCCGTGCTGCCGCCGTTGGCCGGGCTGTCGGCCAGGAGGGCCCGTTCGTCGGCGGCGAGCCTCGAGATGGTCGTCTGGTGGCGCGCCAGCCACGCCCGCCGGGCCGAGCCCGACCCCGCGGAGGACACGGCGAGGGGAACCACCACCGCCGCGACGAGGACGGCCGCCGCGACCACCACCGGCCAGCGGATGAGGCGCGGTGGCCTGTACTGCCCCGACGCGACCAGGACCGGCCACGGAGGTCCGTTCACCGCCGCCGCGTCCGGTGGCCCGAACAACGCCGCTGCATGGCCGGGCGGGCGCGGCGGCGCCGGGGGGCGCGCCGCGTCCCCCCAGGGGGACATGCCGGGCGGGGTGGACGCGGGCATGCCCGTGTTGATCTCCTCGCCCCATGCCTCCGCGGGATCCGCCGGCGCGCCGCCGGCGGCAGGGGTTCGGGGCAGCGGAGGCGGCGGCGGCTCGGGAGGCTCCGGGTCCCGGGGCCGTGCGGCCGGCCCCGGGCCGCC
>JAJYLA010000186.1 GCA_021788115.1 Actinomycetes bacterium
GGGCGGCTGGCCGAATGGTGAGCGCGGGCCGGTGAACGCGGGACCGGTGAGCGCGGGACCGGTGAGCGCGGGACCGGTGAGCGCCGGGCTGGCCGGGGTGTACTGCGCCCTGGTCACCCCCCTCGACGGGTCCGGCGCGCTCGACGACGCCGGCCTGGAGCGGCTGGCCGACCGGGTGGTACGCGGCGGCGTGGCCGGCGTCTGCCCGGCCGGATCCACGGGGGAGGGGATGCGGCTCAGCGCCGAGCAGCGCATCTCCCTCCTCCGGCGGGTCCGTGCCCTCGTGCCACCCGGTCTCACAGTGATCCCCTCGCCGTCGTCCACCCACCCACCGGCCACCGCCGAGGAGATCTGGGCCTTCGCCGGGGAGGGTGCCGACGCGGTGCTCGTCGCGCCCCCAGCCTCGTACCGGCTGGCCGACGACGACTTGTTCCGCTTCTACGACACGCTGGCCGAGCAGTCCCCGCTGCCCATCGTTATGTACCACATCCCCGACCTCATGGGCGTGGGGGTCCCGGCGAAGGTGGCCGCCCGCCTGGCCGGCCACCCCCGGATCATCGGGCTGAAGGACAGCAGCCGCCAGTTCGAGTACACCGAGGAGGTCCTCTACGCCACCGCCGGCACCGGCTTCTCGGTCCTCACCGGGTCGGACACGATGCTGGTGGCCACCCTGCTCCACGGTGGGACGGGCGCCATCGCGGCCAGCGCCAACCTGGTCCCCGACCTGGGCTGCGCCGTGTACCGGGCGGCGGCCCGCCAGGACTGGGAGGAGGCGGGCCGGCTGCAGGAGCGGCTGTTCCACGTGGTGGCCGCGGTGCGCCAGGCGGGCGGGGCGGCTCCCGGCTGGAAGGCGGCGCTGGGGTTGGCCGGCGTCTGCTCCCCGCAGCCAGCCCCGCCGGCCGGCCCGGTGACCGGGCCGGCGCTCGACCGCCTGCGGGAGCGGCTGGCCGAGCTGGAGGTGCTGCCGGCCGGCACCCCTGCCGGCTGAACGTTCCATGGCCGTGGACGTGCAGGTCGCCGTGCCGGCGCAGGCCGAGCTGGGCGAGGGGCCGGGCTGGGATGCCGCCCGGGGCTGCCTGCACTGGGTGGACATCCCCCGCGGGAGGATCCACCGCTACCGGCCCGGCCAGGACGGTGAGGTGGTCGCCTCGTTCGACACCACCGTCGCGGCGGCGCTGCCGCGCGCCGGCGGCGGCCTGGTCGTGGCCGCCGGCCTGGGCATCGCCTTCCTCGACGGCGACGGCCGGCTCGACTGGCAGGCCACGACCACCGTCGGGGACCGCATGAACGAGGTCAAGTGCGACCCGGCCGGCCGGCTCTACGCCGGGACCATGTCCTACCGGCGGCGCCCCGAAGCAGCCCTGTTCCGCCTGGAGGACGACTGCACCCTGACCCCGGTGCTGACCGGGGTGCGCCTGTCCAACGGGATGGGGTGGAGCCCCGCCGGCGACCGCTTCTACTACATCGACACACCCACCCGCCGGGTCGACGTGTTCGACTACGACCTGTCGGGCGGCGAGCCGAGCGGCCGGCGGCTGTTCGCCGACATCGCCGACATGCCGGGCAACCCCGACGGGCTGACCGTGGACGACGAGGGCGGGGTGTGGGTGGTCCTGGCCCGCGGGTCGAGCGTGCGGCGCTTCACGCCCGACGGCCGCCTCGACCAGGTGATCGACCTGCCCGTCACCCGGGCCACGAGCTGCGCCTTCGGCGGTCCGGCAGGCGACGAGCTGTACGTCACGACCGGGCGTTTCGACCTCGACGAGGCCGAGCTCGACGAGCAGCCGTGGGCCGGGTCGCTGCTGGTCTGCCGCCCTGGCGTCACCGGCCGCCCGATCACCCCCTTCCCAGGGTAGCCCTCGTCGCGCCACGCGCTTCCGCCCCCAAAAGTATTTGACCACCAGAGGCCAGAGGTCTATCGGCAGGTTGCTCGTGGTTCGTGGCGCGGCGTCCGCTTCCCGGTCGCGCTCCTCCAAGAAGCCCGCATAAAAGCGCATCATCGCGCTGGCATCGGCCCAGCCGAGCCGGCGGCGGCGGTACGGGGGCTACGGACAACGTCGGCGCCCACTGCAGACACAGCCGATGCGTGCAGCGTCGGAGGCTCAGCAAGCTCTGTCACGGCACGAGGGATCAGGCCCCAGCGCTCGGCCTGATGGAGAGCGGTACCGAGCACTACATGGGTGTTGCGGATGGTGGCAGGCGACATGCCTGCTCGCAGCCATGTGTGATAGGTGCGGTCAAGATGCTCTGCTGTCAGTCAGCTCACGCGCACCTGTGCCAACGGCGTGCGCCTGATGCGGCGAATGCACACTCCGTAGCCACGCACAGTCTGGGCTCACGCTGAGCGGTGATGTGCTCCAACCACTGGTCTAACAGTTCGGCGACTGTGGCGGCTCCGGTCAGCGGCGCGCCCCTCGTGGTGACCTCGGCAGCGAACTGGTGCAGAGCCTCCTGTGCGGCCCGCTTGCCCCCATGGAACGTCTTGGTGGCAACGATAGGGTGCCCCTTCCCGCTGCGCTTCCCCGTGGCAACCCGTAGCTGCCAGCGGCCCGGACTACGCTCGACCAGCGTGCCTCGACCTGCAGTCGCCCCCGACCTCCTCGTGATGACCTCGGCGGCGATCCGAGCACCGTTTGTGTATCAATCGTGTATCAAATCGCTGGTAGAAGGAGAAGGATCCAGACAAAAGTCCTGGTAAGAGGCTTTCGGGCTCGTAGCTCAGCGGTCAGAGCGGGGGACTCATAATCCCTTGGTCGCAGGTTCGATCCCTGCCGGGCCCACGCACGGAGCCGTCCGCCTCGTCCTCGCCGGACTTCAGAACGCGCTCGTAGGGGCGGAATGGCAGCACCGACTCGAGGTAGGACTTCAAGGCGGTCTCGTTGTCCACCCCGTAGCCGACATCCTCCGAGAGGTAGTAGCGGTGCTCGAGCAGTTCGTGGATGAGCTCGGCGGACTCGAGCCGGCCACGCAGCTCGGGGGGGATCCGGTTGACGACGGGTTGGTAGACCTCGTCCATCCATCGCGCCGCCACGAGCGGTGTGGGGAGCGACTGGCCTTGCTTCTCGGAAACGCGTGCGCCGTGGTAGGCGATGTCGTTGAGGATTCGCCGCGCCTGATTCTCTTGCACGTCGAGCCCGGTCAGGCGGCTCAGCTCCCGCGTGTAGTGCCCTTCTTCGACCACGGCCGGGCTCACCCGCATCCACGAGCGGTCGGCGTCGTGCTCGATCACCATTTCGGCGATGTCGAAGCCCAGCTCGTTGAGCCGGCGGATTCGGCGGTCGATCAGGTGCTGGTCCGCGGCGTCGACCTCGACCGATCCCGTGAGCTCTTCCCACAGGAGCCGGTAGCGGTCCGTGAAGCGTTCGGCGAGGGCGAACACCTCGAACTCGGCGGGGAGGAGATCACCGGCCTGCAGGTCCAGCAGGCCCCCGGCCAGGTTCGTCGAGGCGAGCTCCAGGTCGGCCTCGCGCATGCCGTCGGACAACCGGTCGTGCAGCTCGGCGGTCTCGGCGTCCACGAGGTAGGCGGCCAGCGCGCCCGCGTCGCGCCGGAACAGCAGGTTGGAGAGCGAGCAGTCGCCCCAGTAGAAGCCGTGAAGATGGAGCCGGACGAGCAGCACGACGCCGGCGTCGACCAGCCGGCGGCCGAGCGTGGGTCCTTCCATGGCGAACAGGTACCGGTACGGCAGCGAGTAGTCGAGGTAGCGGGTCAGGAGCACGGCGTCGAGGAGCTCGCCCCCCGGGCCCTCGCGCCCGGTCACCAGCCCGATCGCGTCGACCGCGGGCAGGCCGGCGGCGCCGAGCTGGCGGAGCAGACCGTACTCCCTCCGGCAGACGGCGGCGTCCATCTCCTTCAACGCGTACACGCGCTCGCCGTCGCTCACGAAGCGCACGACGTGGCGGCTGGTTCCCCTCGCCATGCGCACCAGGCGGGGATGGTCCCACCGCGCGAGCGGGACCGACCAGGGGAGATCGAGAAGATCCGGCGGCTTCAGTCGCGCATCGAACTGGACACGCAAGGGCATTCGAGGGGCGGGCTTAACGAACGCCCGGCCTCTCGCCGCAGTGGCAGACTCCGCACCATGACACCCCGAGCGACGCCACGGCACATGAGCGCAGAGGATTTCCGACTCCACGGG
>JAJYLA010000059.1 GCA_021788115.1 Actinomycetes bacterium
CCGGTCGGCGGGAGGGCGCGGGCGGCCGGTCGGCGGGAGGCGCCCCCGCGCGGCCGGGCGGGGGCCCAGCGCGGCCGGGCGGCTCCCATCGGTGAGCTGCCCCTCGAGGGCGAACACCATGCACCAATGCGCCGCACCTCCAGGCGCGGCCGCGAAGAAGCGGCTGGTGCTCCCCGTAGCCGGGAAACCGGCGAGGCCCATCCCCGCGTGCCCCGTCTCGGCCGCGAAGGTCGCCGCCGCGTCCCCCTCCGAGCGCCCCCGCGGCCACATCCCGGTCGGCCGGCGGGCGGTCCCCCGCGCTTCGAAGGTGGACCCGAACGCGGTCGGCGCGCCGGGCCGCCGCGTCTACGTCACCCGGCGCGGAACCACTGCCCCCGCCAGGGAAACAGGTAGCGGTCGGTGATGGCGTTGAGGGCGCGCCGGGCGTCCCGGAAGTGGGCGGCCATCTCCCCGGCGAGCGCGAGAGCGGACGTCAGCGGGCGTCCGTCGGCGGTCGCGGACACCACCGCGGAGCGGTACCAGCGGGCGCCGAGCATCTCGAGGAGGTCGCGGGGATCGACGTCGGCGGCCCTGCTCGCCGGCAGGCCCGACAGCCGGAGCATCCGCTGCGTGGCCGCCCCCGTCCCCTCGAGCGGCGGGTGGTCGGGGAAGACGCCGAGCAGGAACAGGGCCACGTCGCCGAGGCGGCGGTAGACGCCGGGGCGCTCCTCGGCCGGGACGACCTCGAGCAGCTCGGCCAGCCTCACCGGGTCCAGCTCGCTGAAGCGCCGGCGGCGCCAGCCTCGCGCCGTGCGGATCCACGTGACCCCGCTCGAGACCCTCGTGAACGAGCTCAGAAGCTCGACGAGGAAGTAGCGGCGGCCCGGGTCGGACAGCAGGGTCTGCAGCGCCGCTACGTCGAACACCGGGATCCTTCCGCGCCGCTCCCACCGCTCCTCGACGAAGTGGGCCGTCGCCAGCGCTGCGGCGGTGCGGTGCACGGCTGTGGCGAACGCCAGGAACGGGGAGACACCCACCGAGACGACGGCGCTGCGGTCCGGGCCGAAGACAGCCCGCTCCATCTCGTCGGACGCGAACGCCACGCTCGCCGGGACATCCGCTCCAGCGACGGAACGCAGCAGGCGACGGTCGGCGTCGGTCAGCTGCTGGTGGTACAAGCGCTCGGCGTCGAGCATGTCGCGGGCCAGGGTAGGCGCTCGCCGGTGACAAGGAGCGGGCGCTCGCCCCACCGTGGCGGCTGTTTGTCGCCCGGGGTTGGAACCTTGGCCGCCCGCGATACGTCATTATTTGGACGTGCGAGTCCATCGAACATCACCGGCTGCGGCCAGCGTGCCCACTCCACCCATGGCCGCCGCGCGGGCTCGTGGCTCGTCGCGCCCAGGAGTTGCACCGACAAGGAGCCCGACTCCCATGAAGGCATCGACCACCATCCGACATACCCCCCTCCTGCTCGCCGGCCTCGCCCTCCTCGCGGCGGCCTGCGGCACGGCGAGCAACATCTCGGCAGCGACGAGCACCACTTCGGCCGGCGGGGCCGGCAGCGGGTCCACCCAGCCACCTGCGGGGAGCCAGCCGAGCGCCGGCGCCCCTCAGCAGTCGACCACCAGCGCCACCACCGCCACCGCCGCGCCCGCGACCTCCACCGGCAGGACGGCCGGCTGCAGCACCCAGGCGCTGTCCCTCTCCCTGCGAGGGCCGAACGGTGCCGCCGGCAACATGTACTACCAGTTCGTCTTCCGCAACACCGCGGCGACACCCTGTGAGCTCTTCGGCTACCCGGGGGTGTCGTTCCTGGACCGGAGCCACGACGAGATCGGCCAGCCCGCCAGCCGGGAGCCGAACGTGGTGGAGCGTCCGGTTCTCCTCGGGCCCGGCGGGAACGCCTACGCCGTTCTCGACGTGCTCGACCCCGGCGTGATCCAGTGCGGCGCCGGCAGCGCCGCCGCGTGGGTCCGGGTCTACCCCCCCGGCAACACCGAATCCGTCCTCCTCGACACCTCGGGGCGGCTGCAGGTCTGCGCCTCCGGCACCACCGAGACTCCCGCCTCCTTGATCGCGCCGGTCACCGCCACGTCGCAGCCATAGCCTCCTCGGCTACCCGCCGCCGCTGCACGCCGCTGGCCGCTCGGCTCGAGCCGCGCGGCGGCCGGGCCCGGGAGCGGAGAGGCGGGCACCGGCCCCCACGGCGCTCAGCGCCACGCCGGCGCCCCCGGCCTCCGGAGACGAGGTTCCGGCCGCCGTCGCAGTGAACTGCGAGAGGGAGAGGCTATTGAGGCCGAAGAGGCGCAGCGTGTCGCAGAACGCCCGACGGCCAGCTGCCGGCGGCGCGGTATGCCGCCGAACCGCAGTGCCGCTCATCGGTTGGTGTCGGCGGTGATGTGCTCGAAGAGGCCGGGGCGGATACGGGTGCGCAGCCCCTTGGCCCACGGCTCGCGAACCTCCGCGACCTGGAGAGCGGCACCGTTGTTGAGAAGCATGCCGAAGGCAAGGAATGCCTTGATCGTCACCGGGTCGAGGGCGGTGGTCTCGGCGACCGTCCGCCACATCCGCCCGAAGCCGGCGCGCACGGCGTCCCGCACCTCGGCGTCGCCGCATGCGGCGAAGCCCTGGAGCTGCAACAGCAGCGACGTGCGGTCGGCCAGCATCTGGTTGTACCGAGCACCCATCCGGCCGAGCGCGTCGAGCCCCGTGCCGTCACCGGCGACATCGCGCATCCCCTCGGTGACACGGTCGAACGCCGCGACGACGAGCTCGACGAACAGAGCCTTCTTGGTTCCGAACATCCGGAAGATGTACGCCTGGGTGATGCCGGCACGCCGGGCGATCCGCTCGATCGACGTTCCGTGCAGGCCACCGGCCGCGAACTCCCCTGCCGCGATCCCCAGCACCTGGGCCCGCCGTTCGGATCCGCTCATGCGCACAGCCACGGCCGGTATTTTATTACTTGTTACTAACCACTAACTTGGCTCGTCGTGACCGAGGACGCCTGGGCCCACCTGGCCGACCGCTTCGCCGATGAGGCGTATGCCTCCGTCAAGGGGTACGTACGCACCTACGTGATGCATCGGCAGCTGCTGGAGCACCTGCCGGCACCTCCGGCGGCCGTGCTCGACGTCGGCGGGGGCGCGGGCCATCAATCCTTTCCGCTGGCCGAAGCCGGCTATGACGTGACGTTGCTCGACCCGTCGCCGGCGATGCTGGACAAGGCCCGACAACGGCTCGAGCGCCTGTCCGGTGAGGGCCGCCGGCGGGTGGCTCTCGTACAGGCCCACGGCGAGAACGCCGACGAGGCGGTCAACGGCCGGCGCTTCGACGCCGTGTTATGCCACGGCGTGCTCGGGTACCTGGAGCAGCCGGAGCCGGTGGTCGACCAGCTGTGCCGGTGCGCCACGGGTGGCGGGATCGTCTCGATCATGACGGGCAACGCCAAGACGGGAGCGGTGCGCCCTGCCCTGGAAAGGCGCTGGGACGACGCCCTGGCCTCCTTCGACGCCAGAACCGAGATCGGGGTACTCGGAGTGCCGGGCCGGGCCGACACGGTGGAGGAGCTCGGCGGGCTCCTGCGCAGCCACGGGGTCGAGCCACTGCGCTGGTACGGGGTGTGGCTTTTCGTCGACTGGCTCGAGTTCAGCGGGGCCGATGTGGACCCGACCGATTCGACGCAGCTGGCGGCGGCGGCCGCCGTCGAGCTCGAAGCCAGCCGGCGAGACCCCTACCGCCAGCTCAGTCGCGTCTTTCATCTCGTGGGACGCAAAGACCCAATCCGACGAGGCGACTTCAGCCCGGTGCTGTAATCAGCCGCGCGTCTGGCCGCCCCGCCCTGGTTCGTCGAAGACAGGCCCCACCCGGGGAACCGTGACGCACGCCTCGTGATCGGCGCCGGCGGGCGGATCCGCGCCGGTGCCAGGGACTCTCCGCGCCGCCGGCGACCATCGGGAAGGGTGGGGTTGTCCCCACCCCTGGGGAGGGATAACCCCACGGCACAGACGCCGACTAGCCGGATTCCGCCGGAGACGGCCACGCTTTAGCGTTTCTCGTGATGATCACAGCCCACTCACTGACCAAGCACTACGGCGCTACCACCGCCGTGCACAACTTGAGCTTCGAGGTCCCCCCCGGTGTAGTGACCGGGTTCTTGGGGCCGAACGGGTCGGGGAAGTCGACCACGATGCGGATGATCATGGGCCTCGACGCCCCTGACTCGGGGGCGGCCCTGATCGGGGGCAGACCTTACTGCGAGCTGGTGTGGCCGCTGCGGGAGGTGGGCGGCCTTCTGGACGCGAAGGCGTTCCACCCGGCTCGCACCGCACGCAATCACCTGCGGTGGCTGGCCTTGACGAATGATATCCCGCTGCGCCGGGTGGATGAGGTCCTGGACCAGGTGGGGTTGAGCTCTGTCGCCAACCGGCGGGCCGGAAAGTTCTCGCTCGGCATGAGCCAGCGTCTCGGAATCGCGGCGACCTTGCTGGGCGACCCGGGCGTGTTGCTCTTCGACGAGCCGGTCAACGGCCTCGACCCCGAAGGTATCCGCTGGGTCCGCCACTTCCTTCGGGGCCTGGCGGCGGAGGGCCGAACCGTGTTCGTGTCGAGCCACCTGATCAGCGAGATGTCCCAGACCGCCGACCGGCTGGTCGTGATCGGGCGGGGCCGGCTCATCGCCGAGACCACCGTGGCGGACTTCGTGAGCAGAAGCGGCCGCGGGACAGTGAGGCTGATCACGCCGGACCTGGCCGCGTTCGCCGAGGCTTTGACCGGGGCGGGAGCCACGGTGGGTGACGGCGACGGCGCGTCGTTGACCGTCGAGGGCCTGTCGGCCCCCCAGATCGGAGACCTGGCCGCACGCGAGGGCCTGCGGGTGCACGAGCTGATGCCGATCACGGTGTCTCTGGAGGACGCGTTCATGGAACTGACCCAGGGCGAGGTGGAGTACCGCCCCACGACGATGGCCGGCGCGGCTGCCGCCGGCGAGGGGGAGTGACGGAGATGACCCAGGCGATCCAGGCCGCCCCCCTCGGGCACTACCGGTTCAAGCACGTGGTGAGGTCCGAGGTCGTCAAGATCCTGACCCTTCCATCGACGGCCGTCATGCTCGGCCTCACCGTGGTCGCCGGCCTGCTGGTGACCGGGCTGGTCACCAACGCCGCCTTGCACCACGGGTCGGGGTACTACATCGGGTTCGACCCCACCCAGGAGGCGCTGACCGGCCTGATCGTGGCCGGCCTGACCGGCGGGGTGTTCGGGGCGCTGCTGATCACGGGGGAGTACTCGAGCGGCACGATCCGCTCGACGCTGGCCGCCACGCCGAGGCGGCCCGTCCTGCTCACCGCCAAGATCGCGATCACCGCCGCGGTGATGGTGGTCTTCTGCGAGCTGCTCAGCTTCGTCGCGTTCTTCCTCGGCCAGGCCATCCTCTCCGGAGGCGGGGCTCCCTCGGCGAGCCTGGGGTCCCCCGGCGCCTTCCGGGCGGTGTTCATGACCGGCCTGTTCATTGCGCTCCTGGCCCTCATGTCCTTCGGGTTCGGGCTCATAGTGCGGAGTACCGCTGCGGCGCTCGCCGCCTTCGTCGGCGTGGTGTTCGTGCTCCCGCTCGTGATGCGCGGTATATCGAGGGGCGACGTTCGGTACCTGCCGACCAACATTCTCGTCAACTCGGTCATGTCCACCGTCCACCAGGGACCGGGAGGGATAGTCCAGCCGCTGTCGGCGGGCCTAGGGTTGCTGCTCATGGCGATCTACGCCGCAATAGCCCTCGCCGCCGGCGCCGTGCTGTTCGCCAGGCGCGACGCTTGAGCGAGGTGGGCGCCGAGGAGGCCCGGGTGCGGAATCGGATCCCCGAGGAGCGAGCCGAACACGCCAAGCGCCGCGCACGGTTGATCGCCTCCGAGCCGTTCCAGAAGCGAAGTTGGGCGGAGCTGGGGTACTTCCTCGCCAGCTCCGCCCTGGCCTATGTCGCGGCGCTCGCACTGGCTGCGCTGGGGTTGGCCGGACTGGTGCTCGCAGTCGTCTTCGTCGGCGTCCTGATTCTCGCCGGCGGCCTGCGGGTCGCGCGGGGCCTCGCCCGTTGGCAGCGGGCGCTCGCTCGGCGGATCCTGGGCGAGGAGATAGCCGAACCCGAGCCCCTCGAAGCCCGTCCCGGGTTCCTCGGGTGGTTGCGTGCGTCCCTCGGCGACCGGGCCGCGTGGCGGGCGGTCGGCTATTTCGTGGCCAAGGTTCCGCTCACCGTCTTCGGGGTGTGGTTCGCGCTCAGCGTCTGGATAGAGGCGCTCTTCCGCATCGTTTCTCCCTGGACCGGCCGCACCGGGCCGGCCCGGTTCGGCCCGTTGGGCCGGCCGCTCTTCTACTACGACGCCGGGCCCTCAGCGGGATTCGCCACCCACGCCGGCGTCTTCCTCACCGGGGTGGTGTTCCTCTTCGTCGCCCCCTGGACGATGAGGCTCATCGTCTACCTGGACCGGGGGATGATGCACCTCCTCCTCGGCCCCGACGCCGCTTCCTCCCGGGTGCGAAGCCTCGAGGAGTCCAGGGCGAAGACACTCGACGCGGCGACGGAGACCCTCCGACGCATCGAACGCAATCTCCACGACGGCACACAGGCCCAGCTGGTCGCCCTCGCGATGCGACTCGGTCAGGCGAAGGAAAAACTCGAACGCCTCAGCGTCGAGGACCGCAGCGCCGACTTGAAAGCCGTCCGGCTCCTGGTCGACGAAGCTCATCGCGGAGCCAAGGAGGCCATCACCGACCTCCGCGACCTCGCTCGCGGTATCCACCCGCCGGCGCTCGACACCGGCCTGGAGAACGCCCTCGCGACCCTGGCGGCACGCAGCGCCGTGCCCACCGAGCTGACGGTGTCGATCCAGACCCGGCCCAGCCCGGCCATCGAAACGATCTGCTACTTCTGCGCCGCCGAGCTGCTCGCCAATGTCGCCCAGCACGCCCGGGCGTCCCGTGCGACCCTGAGCTGCGCCCAGCACGGCCCGTGGCTGCGGATCGTGGTGCGCGACGACGGGCGGGGCGGCGCGGCTGTGAACCGCGTCGGCTCGTCGTCAAGCGGCCTGGCCGGGCTTGCCGACCGGGTCGGCGCGGTCGACGGGCACCTCAGCATCGCCAGTCCTGCGGGCGGTCCAACCGCCGTCACGGTCGACCTGCCCGTTCGCTCCTGACCATGGCTTCCGCCGACGCCATACGCGTCGTGATCGCCGAGGACTCCGCGATCCTGCGCGATGGCCTGGTCCAGCTTCTCAGGGACAGGGGTTTCGCCGTGCTCGCTGCCGTCAGTGATGCCGTCGACCTGGAGCACGCGGTGGCCGCCGACCCCCCGGACGTGGCGGTGGTCGACATCCGGATGCCACCGACGTTTACCGACGAAGGGCTGCGCGCCGCCCTCGGGCTGCGCCGGGATCACCCCGACGTGGGGATCCTCGTGTTCTCCCAGTACATCGAGACCCGTTACGCGGCCGAGCTGCTCGCAGGGGGCGCGGCCGGGATCGGCTACCTGCTCAAGGACAGAGTCGCCGACGTCGCCGACTTCGTCGAGGCGCTGGTGCGGGTCGCGTCGGGGGGCACCGCCCTCGATCCGGAGGTGGTGACCCAGCTGATGGGCGCCTCTCGCCGCACCGCCACGCTGGCCGGGTTGAGCGGCCGCGAACGAGAGGTGCTGGCTCTGATGGCGGAGGGTCGGACGAACTCAGCCGTCGCGGCAAGCCTCGTCATCTCCGAGGGGGCGGTGGAGAAGCACGTGGCGAACATCTTCTCCAAGCTGGACCTGCCGGCGACGCCCGGCGACCACCGCCGTGTGCTCGCGGTTCTGCGTTACCTCGAGGGATGATGCTGGGCGCGGTGGGCGAGGTGCAGTAGCGGGGCCCCGGGTGCGCCCCGCGTGGGAGTTGCGGAGGTTTTCGTGCACTCGTTCCGGCCGAATCCGTACACCGGTTCCGGCGGTTTCTGTACAGCCGCTGGGAGGCTGTGCGGATCCGCAACTGAGCTCCGGGGGCGGATCACCGCCACGGGCGGGGCGGGGGGTCACGATGCGGCGGCCGCCGGTGGGAGCGGCATGGCGCGGAGGCGCCGCTCCGGCCGGGATCTACTCGCCGTCCGGCAGCCGAAGGACATCCTTCTCGATCCTCTCGACCCGTCGAGCCCGCCACGCCAGTCGATTTCGGTAGCGGTGCATCCCCAACCGGAACGCACCGCAGCCGATCGACGTCGGCGTCCCCATCGTCGGGCAGGTGGGTAGCGTCCGCATTCCCGGTCCCCAGGTCAACAGGCCGGCGGGGGCGCGGTCCTTCGGGGGAGCGGAACTCACCCGCCGGCCGGCCCCGAAGGTCGCCGCTCGTAGCGCAGCATGACGACCCCGTTGCCGAAGGTCTGCGTCTCGATCAGCTGCAACCGCACCTTGGCGTCCGACGGCCGGAGCATCGGCGTGCCGCGCCCGATCACCACCGGGTGGACGTAGAGCCGGTACTCGTCGATCAGGTCGTAGCGGGCGAACGCCGAGGCCACGTCCGCGCCACCGAGGACGAGGTCCCCACCGGGCTGCGCCTTGAGGGCGAGCACCTCGGCCGGCACGACGTCGCGGACGACCGCCGCGTTCCAGTCGGCCCGCTCCAAGGTGCGCGAGTAGACGATCTTCGGCATGTCACGCCAGATCTGCGCGAACTCGACGACCGCCGGTGTGGCGGCCGGGTCCTGGTCGGCGCTCGGCCAGAACTGCGCCATCAGCTCGTAGGTGACCCGTCCTTCGAGGAAGCCGCCGGCGCCGGCCAGCCAGCCGTTGAGGTGGCCAAACAGCTCGTCGTCGACCATGTGCCAGTCGATGTCGCGGTTCGGCCCTTCCATGTAGCCGTCGACGGACACCGACATCATCCAGATGAGCTTGCGCACCGGTCAGTCCCCGACGCGGGCGGTCATCTCACGCCGCGGACGTGGTTGCCGACCGCAGGGGCGAAGGACGCGAGGGTGATGCCGAGCTCGGGCGACGGGTCCTTGGCCACCGCTGCAGCCTAGGCCCCTCGTACCACCGATCAACCGTAGCGACGGCGGCGGGGAGGCCCCGGTCCTGTCGGCTGATCGCAGCGGTGGCGGGTGCGGTCGGCGGTGCCGGCCCTCACCGAGCCCGGCTGGCGTCGAGCGGCCGGGACCCTGATCGAGGCGCCCGGGGCCTTCTCACCGAGCCGGGGCGGGAACGGGACGACGAGCTCTGCAGCGGCGACCCGAAGGCCTCTGTAGGCGGCGCGTCGTCGCCGGCGAGGCCAAGAGGCACCGTGACCATCCCGAAGGTCCGAATGGGCGGAGGGGGCCGGGCGGGGGCGGCGCCCCCACCCGGAGTGAAACCGTCGCACTTCGGTCAACTCGTTCCGCCACGGCGGGGACGCGACAGTCACGACGCCAAGACGTTGATGAGGATCACCTACCTCGTCCACTTCGACCGGCCGTACGGCCACTCCGCCACTGCCTCGGCCGGGCCGAAGGCCTCACCGACCGTCTCGCCCGGCACCAGAACGGCGACGGCGCCCGGCTCATGGCCGTGATCACCGACGCCGGCATCGGGATGGATGCTCACTCGCACCCGGCCCGGAACCCGGGCTCGCGAGCGCCCGGCTCAACGCCCGAGGTGGACACGCCCGAATCTGCGCCGCCGGGCCCTCCGAGCTCACACGGGTCGCTCTGGGACCAAAGCCTCTTCGGAAGTGCCATCCGGGTTCTACTGTTTGGTTGCGATGGGCACAGATACGGGGTGGTTGTCGTAGCCGAGGGGCGAACTCCACTAAGGCCGAGGAAGTAGGGCGATGCTTCCATCCGGGCCGAGCACCGGTAGCGCCAACATGGTCGCCGAGCGGGTCCTCATCGCGCTCGGCGGCGCCCTGCTCACCGTCGCCCCCTACCTCACGTGGCTGCACGTGGTCATCCTCGGCGACTTCAACCTGACCGGCCTGCTCTCGGCCGGTCACGCGACCGTGGCCATCGCCTACCTGGTCACAGCCCTCGGTGTCGCCCTTGTGTTGATGGCGGTACTTGCACGATCGATCGACGCGATACGGATCACGGCGCTGGTGTGCGGGTCGGTAGTGCTCCTGGCCGGCGGCTATGCCACCTACGGGCTGGTGCGGGCCGTGAGCGTGTCGGCGGGGCTGGGCCAGGTGGGTCCCGGCCCCATCATGGCCGTAGTCGCCAGCGTCCTGCTCGTCGTGCCTCCGCTGGTCGCCTACGCGCAGCGACCACCGGTGCCGTTCATCCCGCGGCGACCGGTGTGGCAGAGCCCGCTTTGGCTTCCGGCCGTTGTGGGCGGACTGATCGGAGCGGCCGTCGCGTGGGTTCCCTACCACGCGGGAGTGCACAGCTACTGCGGCGCCGCTGTCGGCGCCGCTTTCAAGAGACCAGCAGCTGTACCCTCCGATACCCCGTCGAGCAACGTCGCCGCGCACTTGAAAGCCGACCAAACGGCCGTCTCTTCGGCGCAACAGACGGCCGACGCGCAGAGCGAAGCCGACGCCAGCGCCACCCAGCAGCAGGACGCCCCGACCCGCTGAGCGCCCAAGCCCAACAAGCCGACAGCAACACGTCGAACCTGCAGGCCACCTTGTTCAACGACCAGAGCGCGGTGAGCGGCGATCAGGGAACCGTCAGTGGTGATCGGGCGGCGGTGCAGTCAGACCAGCAGACGTCCTCGAACGACAATACGACGCTCCAGAACGACCAGCAGACGCTCGCCTCTGACCAGCAGGCCGGCAATGACACCAGCTACGACCAACAGGCCGTCGCCGACCAGCAAACCGTGGCCAGCGACGCGGCCACCCTCGCCAAGGACCAGCAGACACTCCAGAACGATCAGACGGCTCTGAACCAAGCCGAGTCCACTGTCGCCGCCGACCAAAAGTCGCTGGCGGCCGCCCAGGCGAGCTCGAACCAACTCGACTACGAGGCCCAGGCCGCGGAGAACTCGGCTCAAAGCGCCTTGGCGAACGCGGCCCAGGGTGACCAAAGCGCGCAGCAGCAACTCGCGAGTGCCCAGCAGCAGCTGGCAACCGATCCGCAGAACTGGCAGAACACCTACCAGGGCGAGCTGACCGCCGCCCAGAACTACAACGGCGCCCTGTCGAGCTGCCAGCACCAGGCGAACACCCACTTTGTCGGCGCCGGAGCAATCGCCGTCATCGGCACGGCTCTGAGTACGGTGCTCCTATTCAGGCGGCGCCGCCGCGCATCTCCTCCCCCGCTGTGGCCCCCGCCGGCGATCCCAAACCCCTGAGCTTGCGCTATGGCGCTGACAACCCGGAGCCTGTTGGACCGGGGTGCCGTGCGCCCTGCGTGTCACCCGGGCTGGATCTCGTCGGGGGCGAGCCAGGTGATCTCGGCCGCCTCGCCGGTGGTGGTCGCCCCGTTGGTCACGTGGCAGCGGAAGATTAGAGGGCTCGGGCGTCCTTCATGTTGGTTATGCGCGGCACTCCGTTGCGCCCGTCACTTCTTGGGCGGCAGTGAGCACGCAGCTTCGGTACCGATCCTCACCCACTGGCGCAGCTGAGCCTCGGTCCTAAGCGCGTCGTCGGCCACTCGGAGCCATCCCTCCATCGGCCGGCCCCGCATGATCGCCGGCTGGGCTTCCGCCGGCACCGCCTTCGTTGGAACGGAGCGGACGAGTATTCCTCCCTGACCGCTGGCGGCGATAGCCATGTTGCCATTCACCAAAAAGGCGAGACCCCCAAACATCTTCCTCTCCGTGACCTGCTCCTCCTCGCCACCTATGAACTCCCGGATGCGATCAGCGAGATCCTCGTTGTAACCCACGCCGCCGATGCTATGCCGCGGGACTCCTTGATCCCGGAGCTGTCGAGGGACCCCCGACCGAGCAGGGGGCACAGCGCCGCCGTGGTCATGGGATGGAGTCTGGGCGAGGCTCCACACGATGAAGGCGGGGTACCCTACACCCGTGGGCGCCGACACCGGTGAGCTTGCCGAGACCGTCAGGTCGGCTATGGAGAACGCCGACCTCGAGGTGTTCTTGAGCCTGTGCGCTGAGGACGTGCACTGGGGCGCACCGGGCGATTCCCAAGGCGGCTGCCACAACCGTGACCAAGTCCGTTCGTGGTACGAGTCAGCGTTCGGGCGCGGCGTGCGAGCCACGGTGACCGAGGTCATGCACGGTCCCACCAGTCTGCTGGTAGGTCTCACCGTCTCAGGTTCTCCAGCCGCCGAAGAGCAAGGTGGACAAGCCCAGCGGTGGCAGGTACTGACGATCCGAGACGGGCGCATCACCGACATCTGCGGATTCGATGACCGCACCGAGGCGGCTGCGCGGGCCGGGATCCCACCGGCATCAGCGCCATGAGGCACGACCGCGCGCAGAACATCGCCCCGCAGCCGGCGTTACACAGCAGCTGTCGAGGCGCGGTAGGGGATGCGGCTTATGGGATGCTCGACTGTGGCGGCCGGGGATGCGGCTGCGGGCTGGACCTGGTAGTGACGGCCGAGCCGACAAGCAGGACGCCGAGCAGATCGTGGAAAGACGCCGGCGTGGTGGAGCGGGCGGTCTCGCCGCCCGGAGCTACCTGGTGGTAGGGGTCATGCAGCGGGCGGATCGCCGGTCGGCCCGTCGGGAATGATCGGGTGCCAGACCGGCGGGTCGGCACCGTAGCCGTGGCCGGCATGAGGCCAGCGGAGAGGCTTGCCGGCTACCGTGCCGGGTGGCGCGACAGCAACAACGGTATGGCCGTCGGCGGGTATCTTGACCAGGAACTGACCCGATTCGTGGCCGCGCTCCTGTCCTCCGTCTGGCGAGGCAGGGGTGGTCGCCACCCACCGAGCTGTGCGGGCGAGCGACACCCGCCGGATGGGGGTGCCGCCATGGCGGCGCTGGCGGCGCAGACCATCAAGTGCGGCTGCCGCGGCCAGGTACCCGGTGCCATGGTCGAGGAGCTGGCAAGGAAGGGCACCTGGTTCGCGCCCGTCGGAGGACTCGCCAGCAGCTAGCCCAGTTGCCGCCTGGACCACGCTGTCGAACCCTCGGCGGGCGGCCCAGGGGCCCTCATGTCCCCAGGCATCGATGATCACGACGACCGTCCCCGGGTGGCGCTCGGCGATCTGGTCGGCCGAGAGCCCGAAGCGATCCAGGGCGCCCGGCCGGTAGCCCTGGACCAGGACGTCGGCGCCGTCAATGAGGGCGTGGAGACGGTTCGCGCCATCAGGGGTCGTCAGGTCGAGCGTGCAGCTGCGCTTGGCGAGCAGGGTGTCGGCGAAGCTGCCAGGTGCCATATCGCTCTGGCGCGGGGAGTCGACCCGAAGCACGTCGGCTCCGAGTGCGCCGAGCAGGCGAGTAGAGACCGGCCCGGCGATGACACGCGTGAGATCGACGACGCGTAGCCGGGGCGGAGCCGGCCGGGGGGATGCATTGTCGACTATGTCGCAAGTGATGAGGGGTTCAGCGGCGACGGCCTGCCCCTGGGGGTGGCGACTCCACTCGTCGAACGACCGGACCGCCGCGCCGACACCGCCGGAAGCGAAAACCCGCTCCTCGAGCTCCTCGCATCCCAGATGTGCAATCGCCGCGCCGACCGCGTCAGCGATCGGCTCGGCGTCGGCGGGCACACCCAATGCACTGAGGAGCGCTCGGCGATGCCACGGGTAGTTCGCATGGGTGCGCACCCACCCTCCCGCTGCGGGCCAAAAGCGCGACAGCGGGGCGAACCCCGCGCCGGCCGCCTTCTGGTCCAGCAGGAAGAACCGCTCGCTCCGGAAGGCATCCGCCACGTGGCCACGTTCAAGCCTGACAGGAGCCGACGATTCCCCCGGCTGAAGCGCGACAGCGGCCCGCAGCGCGGTAGCGACGCATGCGATGGCGATGTCTTCGACCGCGAACCTGGACCGCAGGTGCCCCCGCGTACCCGAGACCTCAACTGGGGGTGACACCACATCGTCGTCACCGCTTGTCAGCGCCATCCACGACTTCTCGACCACGTCCGAGAACACGACGGCCAGTCTTGCAGCCCAAACTTCCGCTCACTCGCCTGGTACCGATATGTATGCACCCATTCACCACCGGCACCCACCCGCCCCACGGCCGGCGTTGGGGGGCGCGGATCCACCGTGCCGGAGCATGTTGGGATCGTCGGTCATGCCCTCCTCATCGCAGACCACCACCATGCGGCGGGTGAGGTGGGCCTGTCCGTGGTCGATCCGCCACAGCAGCGAGGCGACGGTGCGGGACTCGTCCACCGTCAGGGACTCGGGTGGTCCGTCCAGTGGCACGTCGCCCACCTCCACAAAGCGCTCTCACCCTTGGGCCAGCATGCGATCACCGGGGTCGGCAAGGCGAGGGACCAAGCCCGCCAACCCGGCCCTCACCCGATGCCACGGGGTGCGGAGGCGAGGCCATGGCGCCCCCGGCCTCCGGCGTGAGGGGCTGCGCCGCCCTTCGCACCGTCAGAGAGCGACCAGAACCCCGGAACGGTCGACGCGGTAGGAGCACGAGCCGTCACCCTGAAGGCGTCCGCGCATGCCGGCTATGCCGCGGCTGGCCTCCCGGTCCCCCAGGACCAAACCCCCGATCGGGTCAGTGCGGCTAGAGGCCGATGCTCGGGCTGGAGTCCGGGGCTTGGCTCGGGCCGGCGGGATCGGGGGGGAGGGCACGCATCCACACGGTCTCCATCTGGCGCAGCTGGGACCGGCCGTGTTTCGCCAGCGTCGGCTCGGCGGTCAGGATCGCGAAGGCGTGGCGAAGGAGTTGGCCCACCTGGGCGGGGGTGCGTGCCGAAGCGGCCGAGATGATCGAGGCGGTCTGGGCGAACCACCGATGACGGCAGCCGGCCTGGCACCCCTCTGTCCAGGACTTTCTCGGAGCCGGGTGTCGGAATCGAACCGACGACATCTTCTTTACAAGAGAAGCGCTCTGCCTGCTGAGCTAACCCGGCTAGCAGCGCTGCCGCGCGGCGCCGTGGAGGAGTCTAGGTCAGGGTCTCGGCGGAGATGCCGAAGCCGGCGTGCAGGTGGCCGGTGTCGTTGTAGGTGCGCACGACCCACCGGGGTCCGTCGACCACTAGGAGGCTGACCGACGCGTTGTCGGCGCCGGTGAAGGCGAACGGACGCGATCCGGTGGCTTCCGACAGGATCTGGCCGATCACCCCGCCGTGGGTGAACACGGCGATGGTCTGATCCGGGTGCCGGCCGGCGACGCGCTCGACCGCGGCACGCACCCGGTCGGCGAAGCGCTGCGCCGGCTCGGCTCCGGGGATGACGTCCCAGCGCTCCTCGGCGCGCATTCGCAGCGTCAGCGGGTGGCCCTCGGCCACCCGGAAGCGAAACACGCCTCCCTCCCACTCCCCGAGGTGCACCTCCCTCAGGTCCGTGTCGACGCGCGGCTCGATGCCGAGGCGGCGCACCAGGGGCGCGGCCGTCTCCGCGGTGCGCCGCAGGGGCGACACGTACACGGCGGCGAGGGGCTCCCCCGTCGGCAGTCCCGCCAGTCGGTGCGCCAGGCGCTCGGCCTGGTCACGCCCGGCCGGCGAGAGCTCCGGGTCGCCCTGCCCGTCGACGAGAGGAAACGGCTCCTCGACCCGCGCCGGCGCCGACTCGCCGTGGCGAACGAGCAGGATGCTCGTCGCCCCCGGCGGCCGTACGAATCGGAACTGGGGCACTTCGCGGGGCGCGGCGACGGCGGGCAGGGGGGCGGAGCCGCGGGGAGCGCCCGGACCGGGAGGATCGTCGGGCCGTGCCGGTTCGGGCTGCCCGTCCGAGCCGGCCGGGGCGGAGGCGGCGCTCACCCCGGCGATGGTAGCCAGGGCGCCGGAGGGCCGGACACGGGCGAGGGTGAGCCCGGCCGGCGATGAGACGGTCTCGCCGACCTGCCGGACTGGCCGATGGCTAGCGGGCGGTCGCGCGCCGCCGGGCCACCTCGAAGCAGGCGAGCGCGGCGGCGGCCGACACGTTGAGCGAGTCGAGAGGCCCGGCGAGGGGAACGGCGACGGCGGTGTCGCACCGCTGGCGCACCAGGCGTGACACGCCGCGGCCCTCGGCGCCCAACACGAGCGCGACGGGCTCGGCGGCGACGGCGATATCCCAGAGGCTGGTGGCGGCGCCCGCGTCGAGAGCGACGGTCCACACGCCGGCGGCGGACAGGGCAGCGAGGGCGGCGGGGATGCCCCCGACCGTGGCGACCGGCAGGTGCTCGACCGCCCCGGCGGCGGCCTTGACGGCGGCGGGGGTCAGCGACGCCGAGCGGTGGCGGCCGAGAACCAGCCCCGTGGCCCCTGCACAGAGCGCGCTGCGCATCACCGCGCCGAGGTTGTGGGGGTCTGTGACCCCGTCGAGCACGACGAGGAAGGGCGCCTCCCCCGCCGGCGTCACCGCCGTCAGCGCCTCGAGGGCGGCGCCGGGAACCGGGTCGGCCAGGGCGATGACACCCTGGGGGGCGTCGGTGCGCGCCCGGCCGGCCAGCTCGGCGCGGCCCACCCGGTGCACCGGGATGCCGCGGCCGCGTGCCAGGTCGACGATCTCGGCGAGGGCGCCCCGCCCCTCCCCGGCGCCCCGGCCCTCGCCGAACCCCCGCTCCTCGCCGGCCTCCGCGGAGAGGTACAGGCCGCGGACCCGCCGGCGGCCCGCCCGCAGCAGCTCGCGCACCGCCTGGCGGCCCTCCACCTGCTCGCCGGCCTCGGCGGGGCGAGCCGGGGGGGCCGGGCGCGGCCGGCCTCTCATCGCGGCTCGAGGAGGGCGACGGCGAAGCAGGCGATGCCCTCGCGCCGGCCGAGCGCCCCGAGGGACTCGGCCCGCTTCGCCTTCACGTTCACCGAGGCGCGGACCACCTCGCCGAGGCGTTGCTGCATGGTGTCGCGGAAGGGGGCGAGCTTGGGGGTCTCGATGACCACGGTGACGTCGACGTTGCCGATCTCGAAGGAGCCGGACACGGCGGCCACGGCGCGGGCGAGGAGTTGCATGCTGTCGGCGTTCTCGTAGGCGGGGTCGGTGTCGGGGAAGTGGCTGCCGATGTCGCCGAGGCCGGCGGCGCCGAGCAGGGCGTCGGTGACGGCGTGCGCCACGGCGTCTGCGTCGCTGTGGCCGGAGAGACCGGGGCCGTCGAGGGTGACGCCGCCGAGCACGAGGCGACGCCGCGGGTCGTCGCTGAAGGGGTGGATGTCGAAGCCGATGCCGACCCGCGGGGTCACGTGCCGGATCCCATCAGGGCGGCGGCCACGGCGAGGTCCGTCGGCGAGGTCACCTTCAGGTTGTCGGGCGACCCCTCCACGAGGACCACCCGCCCGCCGAGCGCCTCGACGAGGGCCGCGTCGTCGGTGGCATCCTGGCCGTCGAGGTGCGCCCGTCTCAGAGCCTCGGCCCGGAACCCCTGGGGCGTCTGGACCGCCACGAGGCGGGAGCGGTCGAGGGTGACGAGCCTGCCGTCTTCGCCGACCTCTTTGACCGTGTCGGAGAGCCCGACGGCGGGCACGGCGGCGTCGGCGCCGGCCTCGACCGCGTCGAGGACCGCCCGCCACAGCGCCGGGCGGGTCAGCGGGCGGGCGGCGTCGTGGACGGCGATCACCGCCGCCGAGAGGGGCACCGCCGCGAGGCCCGCCCGCACCGAGGCGGAGCGGGTGTCGCCGCCGGCGACGACGGCATCGGCGTCGGCCTCCCAGGCGCCGCCCGCCTGCACGTCGGCGGCGGGGAGCACCAGGACCACCCCGGCGCAGACCCGGCGTGCCACCGCGAGCGACCAGGCGACGAGCGGCCGGCCTCCGAGGTCGGCGAACTGCTTGGGCGAGCCGAACCTCGTGCCGGTTCCGGCTGCCACGATGACCGCCCAGGCCTCCACGGGGCGCGGAGCGTACTCGCCCTGCGCCGGCTGCGGGCCTCCCGCTACGGCAGGGCCTCGTCGAGCTTCTTCTCCGCCTCGGCCTCGTCGACGCCGATGGCGAAGGTGAGCTCGGAGACCAGGATCTGGCGGGCCCGGTTGAGCATGCGCTTCTCGCCGGCGGAGAGACCCTTGTCCTTGTCGCGGTTGGAGAGGTTCCGGACGACCTCGGCGACCTGGTAGATGTCGCCGGACTTGAGCTTCTCGACGTGGTTCTTGTAGCGCCGGGACCAGTTGGTCGGCATCCGCACGTCCTTCTTGCGCAGGACGGCGAAGACCTCCTCGACCTCTTCGTCGTTGATGACCTCGCGCAGGCCGACCTCGTCGGTGTTGTCCGCCGGCACCATCAGGGTGAGATCCCCGTAGGCGAGGCGGAGCACCAGGTACTCCTTCTGCTCACCGAAGGCCTCCCGGACCTCCCGGCGCTCCACTACGGCCGCGCCGTGGTGGGGGTACACGACCTTGTCTCCAACATCGAATGACATGCTGCTCCAGGCGGAAAGGGACGGCGAGGGTGCTTCCAGGGTACCAGTCGTCCGCCCGGCTGCGACGGGCGTAACCCGCCGCGCACGACGCCCCCGGCGCCGGGCACAGCGGCGACAGCGACGCGCAGGCCGCCCGGGGCGTGGACCCAGGAGTCCTGCGGGGGGGATAACCTCCTGGCCGATGGACGACCTGGAGTTGCTCGCGCGGTCGGAGCTGTTCTCCGCCTTCGGCGACGAGGCGCTGCACGGGCTCGTCAGCGCAGCGCGGCGGCTGCGCTGCGAACGGAACTACGTGCTCTTCGAGGAGGACGACGAGGCGAGCGAGCTCTTCGTCGTGCGCAGCGGCCGCATCGCGGTCGGCCGGCGCTCGGCCGAGGGCAAGGAGTCCCTCGTCGCGCTGATGGACAAGGGCGACCTGTTCGGCGAGATGGCCCTCTTCGACAAGGGGACCCGCTCGGCGACCGCCCGCGCCCTCGAGCGCTCCGAGGTCCTCGGGATCCCCTACGACGTCGTGCACGAGGCCCTCGACGCCAGCCCCCAGCTGCTGTGGGAGGTCGTCAGCCTGCTGGCGGTCCGCCTGCGCAGCACGGACTCGGCGCTGACCGACGCGATGTTCCTCGACGTCACGGGCCGGACGGCCAAGCGCCTCCTCGAGCTCGCGGGGGACCAGGACGAGTTCCAGCTCCCCATCACCCAGGAGGAGCTCGCCGGCCTGGTCGGCGCTTCGAGGGAGCGGGTCAACAAGTCCATCGCCGCGTTCATACGGCTCGGCTGGATCGAGCAGCTCGACCGGCGTTACCGGATCCTGGCGCGCGACCGCCTCGCCCAGCGGTCCCGCTAGCGCGGCCCGGGAGCGCCCGCGGCCGCCGGGTCCGGGGACCCGCCGGCGGCCGGCGAGGCTCCCCGCCCGCGGCTCAGAGGTGGCGGTCGAGGATGCTCGACTCGGCGAGCCGGGCCAGGCCGTCCTTGATCGCCCGCACCATGCCCGGCTCGATCCTGTCGATCGACTCGAGCTCCGCGGCGGTGGCCCGCAAGATCTTCTCCAGGGTGGCGTGGCGGCCCACCAGCTGGTGGATGAGCGGCTCCGGCAGCCGCGGGATGCGCGACAGGAGCCGGTACCCGCGCGGCTGCATACCGGTGTCCAGATCCGCCCCCTGCTCGGGGTCGAGCAGCGCGGCCACGACCTGGGGCTGAAGGATGCGGTCGGTGTCCAGCTCGCCGAGCACGGCGACCGCCTCGTCGGCGCCCGTGGGGTCGTCGCTGGGCAGATAGTCGCAGACGACGAGTCGCCGCTCGTCCTCGACCCCCGCGAGCAGCTCGTCGAGCTGGAGGTGCGCCAGGCGCCCGTCGGTGCCCAGCTCCACGATGTAGCCCTCGATCTCCTCGGCGATCCGGCGCACCATCTCGGCGCGCTGCAGGACCGTCACCACGTCGCGGAGGGTCACCAGGTCCTGGATCTCGAGGGCGGACAGGGCGTTCGTGACGGTGTCGAGGCGGTCCCTGTAGCGCTCCAGCGTCTGCAGCGCCTGGTTGGCCCGGGCGAGCAGGCGGGCGACGGGGTCGAGGGCGTGCTTGGACTCGCCGCGGTAGAGCGTGATGACCGACAGGTCCTCCGAGACGGCGATGACGGGCACGTCGATGGAGCGGGCGACCCGCTCCGCGGTGCGGTGGCGGGTCCCCGTCTCGCTGGTCGGCACCCCGGTGCTGGGGACGAGGTGGACGTTGGCGCGGGCGATGCGGCTCGCGTCGGCGGCAAGGATGATCGCACCGTCCATCTTGGCCAGCTCGTAGAGCCGCTGGGGGCTGAAGTCGGCGTCGAGCAGGAAGCCGCCCGAGCAGATCGCGAGGACGTCGGGCCCGTCGCCGACGACGATCAAGGCCCCCATCTCGGCCTGGAGGATCCGATCGAGGCCCTCGCGGAGCGGGCGTCCCGGGGCGATCGTGCCCAGCGCGTCGATCCGCGCTGCCCGCGGGCTTTCCACGGCCCGAGAGTACAAGACACCGCCTGCTTTCCGGCCCCCTCGTGCACCCCGGCTCGCGCGCCCGGGGGGCGCCGCGCTCTCCCCGGGGCACCGCCCGGCGCGGGGGCACCGCCCGGCGGCGGGACACCGCGGCGGCCCGCTCC
>JAJYLA010000187.1 GCA_021788115.1 Actinomycetes bacterium
CCCGACCCCCGCCGCCCCGACCCCCGCCGCCCCGACCCCCGCCGCCCCGGCGCCCGCCGCCACCCTGCTCGGCTCCGCCGGCACCCTGCTCGACCCCGAGGAGGTGCGGGACTTCGTCGTGCGCTCCCTCGCCGGCGCCGGCCTCGAGGGCCGGCGGGTGTGCGTGCTGGTGCCCGACGCCACCCGACACGTGCCCCTGCCGGAGCTGCTTCGGGCGGTGCACCGGGCGCTGCACGGCCGGGTCCGGGAGCTCACCGTCATGGTCGCCCTCGGCACCCACCCGCCGGTGGCGGGGGAACGCCTGGACGCGCTGCTCGGCGCCGCGCCCGGCGGGCTCGGCGAGCTGTATCCCGCGACGACGGTGCGCAACCACGAGTGGTGGGATCCGGCGATGCTCGTGGAGCTCGGCACGATCGGCGCCGGCGACGTCCGGCGCCTCTCGGGCGGGCTGCTCGACGTGGACGTCCCCGTGCGCGCCAACCGCGCCGTCGTGGACCACGACGTCGTGGTGGTCGTCGGCCCGGTGCTGCCGCACGAGGTCGTCGGCTTCTCGGGCGGCAACAAGTACCTCTTCCCCGGCGTCTCCGGCCCGGAGTTCATCGACGCCTCCCACTGGCTCGGGGCGCTGATCACCCTGCCCGAGATCATCGGCGTCCCCGGCGTCACCCCCGTCCGGGCGCTCATCGACGCCGCCGCCGCGATGGTGCCGGCCGAGCGCCTGTGCCTGGCCGCCGTCGTCCAGCAGGGCGGAGACAGGCTCCACGCCCTCGCCTTCGGCTCTCCCGAGGCGGCGTGGTCGGCTGCGGCGGAGGTCGCCGCCGCGGTCCACGTCGAGTACCTCGACGCCCCCGTGGGGCGGGTCCTCTCCGTGCTCGCCCCCCGCTACGACGAGCTGTGGACGGGTGCCAAGGGCGTCTACAAGGTCCAGCCCGTGGCCGCCGACGGAGGCGAGATCGTCCTGTACGCCCCCCGCCTGGGCGAGGTCAGCGCCACCCATGGAGAAACGATCGCCCGGATCGGCTACCACTGCCGCGACTACTTCACCGGCCAGTGGGAGCGCTTCGCCGGCGAGCCGTGGGGCGTGCTCGCCCACTCCACCCACGTGCGGGGCACGGGAACGTGGGACCCCGCCGCCGGCGAGCGGTGCCGCGTCACCGTCACGCTGGCCACGGCGATCCCCGAGGGGGTGACGCGCGCCCTCGGGCTCTCCTACGCCGACCCGGCGGGCATCGACCCCCGCGCGTGGGAGCGGGACCCCGCCACGCTGGTCGTGCGCGACGCCGGCGAGCGCCTGTACCGGCTCCGCGCGGAGGCCGGGGCCACCCCCTAGGGCCGAAGGCCTCTACACGCGTCCCGCCGATCTGGTTTAGTGATGATCCTCATGCCCCACGACTTCAGCGAACAGGGACTCGCCGTTCAGGAACAGGTCCGGCTTTTCATGGACGCCTACGTCTATCCCAATGAGGAGAGGTACTACGCCGAGCTCGACGACGTCGGCCTCGACGGGTACCCGCCGGTGATGGACAAGCTGAAGGCTGCGGCTCTCGAGCGCGGGTTGTGGAATCTTTTCCTCCCGGATCTCGACGAGGAGCACCCCGGGACGCGGCTGTCCAACCTGGACTACGCCCCCGTGTCGGAGATGCTCGGGCGCGTCGGCTTCGCCTCCGAGGCGCTCAACTGCTCGGCGCCGGACACCGGCAACATGGAGATCCTGCACCGCTACGCCTCGCCCGCCGTGCGGGAGCGGTGGCTCGGCCCGCTGCTGGCGGGCGAGATCCGCAGCGCCTTTTCGATGACCGAGCCGGACGTGGCGTCCTCCGACGCCACCAACATCGGGCTGTCCGTCGAGCGCGACGGCGACTTCTACGTGCTCAACGGACGCAAGTGGTTCAGCAGCGGCGCCCGCGCCGAGCGTTGCAAGGTCCTCGTCGTGATGGGCAAGACCAGCCCCGACGCCCCCCCGCACCTGCAGCAGTCGATGATCGTGGTGCCCAAGGACACGCCGGGGGTCTCCCTCGGGCTCGACCCGCACCTGTTCGGCTACGCGGAACGGGGAGGGCACCCCGAGGTCGTCTACCGGGACGTGCGGGTCCCGGTAGACAACATCCTGGGCGAGGAGGGCGCCGGTTTTGCCATCGCCCAGGCGCGCCTGGGTCCCGGCAGGATCCACCACTGCATGCGCTCCATCGGCGTGGCGGAGCGGGCACTGGAGTTGATGGTGAAGCGGTCCCTCGAGCGCTCGACGTTCGGGTCGACGGTGGCCCACAAGGGGCTCATCCAGGACTGGATCGCCGAGGCGCGCATCGACATCGACATGGCCCGCCAGTACGTGTTCCACACCGCGCATCTGATGGACACCGTCGGCAACAGGGCCGCCGCAACCGAGATCGCCGGCATCAAGGTGGCCGTGCCGAACATGGCGCTCAAGGTGATCGACCGGGCCATCCAGGTCCACGGGGCGGCCGGCATGACCCAGTTCTTCCCGCTGGCGCACATGTACGCCGGCATGCGTGCCCTGCGCATCGCCGACGGGCCCGACGAGGTCCACAAGATGACCATCGCCCGCCGGGAGATCCGCAAGCACAGCCCGGCGTTCCGCATCAGCGGGTAGCGGGCCTTCAGCCGCCGGCGCAGAGGTTTGCGTGCTCGGCGGCGAGCACGTGCACGACGGCGTCGTCGAGGCGGGTCACCGGCAGCGCCCCCGACGCGACCGCCCCTGCGACGGCGGCAGCGATCCCCCGGACGGTCGAGGCGACCTCCGCCGGCGCCAGCAGGCGCGCCTGCGCCCCGTTGATCGTCGAGCCGAACATGACCATGTCGGCCCCCGCCTCGACGGCGGCCACGGCGGCGGCCTCCACGCCGAAACCAGCACCGGCCACGGCCCCGCTCGAGAGGCTGTCGGTGATCACCAGCCCCCGGAAGCCGAGTTGCCCCCGCAGCAGCCCGCCGATCACCGCCGGCGACAGCGACGCCGGCGCCGCCGTCAGCCCCGGCACCGAGGCGTCGGCGACCATAACGGCCGGGGCGCCGGCGTCGATGGCGGAGCGCACGGGCGGCAGGGCGACGGTGCGCAGCGTGGCGATCGGCCGGGTCGAGGCCGGCCCCACGTCGGTGTTGCCGGTGGCGCCGCCGAGGCCGGGGAAGTGCTTGACCACGCTGAGCACGCCGGCGGCGGTGAGGCCGCGCACGAACGCCCGGCCGTAGGCGGCCACGACGGAGGGGTTTCCGGAAAAAGACCTTGCCCCGTCGGGGTTCGAGGCGCTCGGCCCGGCTCCGCCGTCGACGTCGAGGACAGGGGCGAGGTCAACGTCGACCCCGAGAGCGAGCATCTGGCGCCCGACGCTCGCTGCGAGGGCCTCGACCTGCGCGGGCGTCATGGTGCGCGCCAGGTCCCGGGGCCACGCGAAGGAGGCGACAGCGGGCTGCAGGCGCTGCACCCCGCCGCCCTCCTCGTCGGCCATGACGAGCGGGCCGCCCGCCGCGGCGGGGGCGACGCCGGCCCCACGGATGCGCGCCGCCAGGTCGGCCGGGGCGGCGGCCGTGCCGAGCAGGACCATCCCGCCGGCGCCGGCGGACACCGCGGCCCGCATCGCCGCGGCGCCGAAGTCGAGGACCGGCGCGACGACCAGCCGCGCCGAGCGCCGGGCGACGGGCCAGCGGTCGATCACGGCGAGGTTCGTGCACGCCGGGCGCGACGTGGTGGTGGACCCGGCGGCGGCCGTGGTGGCCGGCGGTGTCCCGCTCGTGCCGGGATGGGCGGAGGGGGCGGGGGCGCTGCGCGGCGCCGCGGGCCCGGAGCAGGCCGACAGCGTGGCGCCCACCGCGACGGCCACGACAGCGGCCGCGACTGTCCTCCTGCGTCTTCCCGGCACGGCCTCGCGACGGTACCAGCGCGCGAACTGCGGGAGAGTGCGGGCCGGCGGCCCGCGCGAGACTGCGCGTGAGGCACAAGAGAGCGGAGGCGACGTGATCAAGTCCAGGGGATCGAACGGCAAGGCGACGGTCATGTTCACCCTCGACCCTCGGGTCGGTGCCCAGAGAGCGTCGGTGTGCGGGGAATGGAACGGCT
>JAJYLA010000060.1 GCA_021788115.1 Actinomycetes bacterium
GCCCGCGGCCGTGGCGCTCGCCCTGGCGGGGCGGCGGCGGCGGGTTCCCGCCGCCGCCCTGGCCGCGGCCCTGCTGGCTCCGCCGGCCGCCGAGTGGGCCCGGGGCCGCGCCGGAGGCCTCGGGGTGGGGCGCTGGGAGTCGCTGCGCCTCGCCGACGACCTCGCCTACCAGGCGGGCCTGTGGTCCGGGGTGGTCCAGAGCCGCTCGCCGGCCGCCCTTTTGCCCCGCCTGTGACCCCTCAGAGGCGGGGGTCGCCGCCCTCGCGCAGGCGGTCCTGCATCTCCGCCTCGCGCCGCACGCCGGCGCCGGCGAGCACCAGGTACACCACCGCCGCCACCACCGGGCCGGTGAAGACGCTGAAGTCGGCGCCGCCGCCGCCGAACGCCCGGGCGATCGGGCCGGCGTAGAAGGTCTGGTTGAAGGCCAGAACGGACGCGACCGTGCCGAGGACCTGGGCGACGATCGCCGGCCAGTGGATCCCGCCGTGGCGCCAGTACAGGCCGCCGCGGTCGGTGCGCTGCAGCTCGAGGGGCGCGTAGCGGGTGCGGCGCAGCACCCAGTCGGTGAGGAAGATCGCCGACCACGGGGCGATCCACGCGATGACCGCCGCGACGAAGTCCGACAAGAGCGTGCTGAAGCCGGCGGAGAAGACGGCGTACGCGGTGACGCCGCAGCCGATGACGGTGTCGACGAGGACGGCGTTCCACCGCTTGATGGGCAGCCCGAGCGCCTGGAGGGTGACGCCCGAGGAGTACAGGTCCATGCTGTTGATGGCGAAGAGCTGCACGATCGCCACCACGAAGAACGGCACCAGGAACCACCCGCTGAAAGCGTGGGGGAAGCTGACGAAGGGGTCTTTGCTGTCGATCCGCACGTAGGTGGCGACCGCGGCGCCGAGAAGCATCAGGACGGTCTGGGGCACGGCGGTTCCGAGGAACACCCAGCCGACGATCCCCTTGCGGCTGGCGGTCGGGGGAAGGTAGCGGGAGTAGTCGTTGCCGGACTCCAGCCACCCCAGGCCGGCGAGGGCGATCGTGAACGCCAGGCCGCCCATCATCGTCTGCCAGTCGGCGCCGTGGTGGACGCTGCCGGCGTTCGCCCTGCCGAGGGTCAGCACCGCGAGGACCACGTAGAGGGCCACGAACGGCGCCACCAGCCACCGGAGCACCTTGACCACCGTGGCGTAACCGAGGAACGGCAGCACCCCCTGCACGGCGGCGGCCGCGACGATGAGCACCACCTTGAGGGGGGTGCCGGGGTGGTAGCCGGCCTTCACGGCCAGGGCGACACCGCCGAACACCACGAGGACGAGGCCCTCGGTCTCGAAGCCGACCATGGTGAGCCAGTTGAACAGGGCGATGAGCCGGGAGCCGTGGGGGCCGAAGCTGGCGCGGTTGATCGTGAACACGGTCGTGCCGGCCTCGGGGCCCTGCAGGCTGAACACCCCGAGCAGCAGGTAGGAGAGGTTGCCGGCGAGGGTCAGCAGCACCGCCTGCCCGAAGGTGAAGCCGAAGGTCATCAGCACGACGCCGTAGACCAGGTACTCGAACTGCACGCTGGCGCCGGCCCACAGGCCGAACAGGTCCCTCGGTCTCGCCCAGCGGTGCGCCTCGGGGATGTAGTCGATGCCGCGCTGCTCGACCTGGAACGCCGTGTCGTCGGGGGGGACGTCGGCGGGGAGGGCCACGGCGCCGCCCGAGGGGGAGGTCACCGGTCTCGCCGGCCGAGGCTCACCAGGGATGCGGCGAGCCCCACGTACCCCGCCGGCGTGAGGGCGAGCAGAGCCTTTTCGGCGCCAGCGGGGAGCCCCAGGCCGGCGACGAAGGCCCGCACCTCCTCGGCACCCACCGTCGCTCCCCGCGTCAGGGCTTTGAGCCTCTCGTACGGTTCGGGAAGGCCGTAGCGGCGCATGACGGTCTGGACGGCCTCGGCCAGCACCTCCCACTGCCCGTCGAGCTCGGCCGCCATCACCTCCGGCGCGGGGTCCACCCGCGACAGCCCCCTGCGCGCGGCCCGGACGGCGAGCCCCGAGTGGCCGAGGCCGAGGCCCATGTTGCGCAGGGCGGAGGAGTCCGACAGGTCACGCTGCATGCGCGACACCATCAGCTTCGACGCGAGGTGCTCGAGCAGAGCGGACGACACGCCGGCGTTGGCTTCGGCGTTCTCGAAGTCGATCGGGTTGACCTTGTGCGGCATGGTGGAGGAGCCCACCTCGCCCTCGACGACCCGCTGGCGCAGGTAGGAGCGGCTGACGTACTCCCACATGTCGCGGCAGAAGTCGACGAGCACCGCGTTGAACCGGACGACGCCGTGGAAGACCTCCGCAAGGGCGTCGTGCGGTTCGATCTGGGTGGTGAGAGGGTTCCATTCCAGGCCGAGCCCTTCGACGAACCGCTTCGTCAACCCGATCCAGTCGACGTCGGGGTACGCCGCCACGTGCGCGGCGTAGGTGCCGACCGCCCCGTTGAACTTCGCGGTGAGCGGCACCGCCCGGACGCGCTCGAGGATCCTCTGCCAGCGGGCGGCGAACACGGCGAGCTCCTTGCCGAGCGTCGTCGGCGACGCCGGCTGGCCGTGGGTGTGGCTGGGCATGGGGAGCGCGGCGTGCTCCTCGGCCAGGTCCCACACGTCGGCGACGAGGCCCTCGGCGAGCGGCAGCCACGCGCTCTCGAGCCCGTCGCGGAGCATGAGCGCGTGTGCGATGTTGTTGATGTCCTCGGAGGTGCAGGCGAAGTGGACGAACTCGGCGGCCCGGGCGTCGAGGCCGTGCTGGGCGAGCCGCTCCTTCAGGTAGTACTCGACCGCCTTGACGTCGTGGTTGGTGCGCGCCTCGATGTCCTTGACGCGCTGCACGTCCCGCTGGCCGAAGCCGTCGACCCACGCCCCGAGCTCGCCGGCGATGTCCTCCGGCAGGGGTCCGAGCTCGGTGATGCCGGGCTCATCCGCGAGCGCCCGCAGCCAGGCGACCTCCACGGCGAATCGCCAGCGGAACAGGGCCTCCTCGGAGAAAGCCTGCGCGAAGCGCTCCACCTGGGCCGCGTAGCGCCCGTCGAGCGGTGAGAGCGCCCCGCCGAGGGGGCTGCGGGGGTGGTTCGGGTCGCTCACCGGCCCATGGTAGCCAGGGCCGCCGCCGTGACCGCGGTGGTGCGCCCGCGCGAGGTCACACCGGGATGCGGGTGCGCAACGCCGAGGCGAACGCCCCGACGCCGGCGCGAGGCGAGAAGCGGGAGCTCTCGTCGTCGAGGAGCCGCTGCTCCTCGTCACTCAGTTCCAGCTCGGCGGCCGCCGCGTTGGATTCCAGCTGCGCGACGGAGCTGGCACCGGGGATGACGACCACGTTGGGGTGGTGCAGCAGCCACGCCAGGGCGACCTGTGCCGGGGTGGTGCCGTGCGCCGCCGCCACTTCGCGCAGCGCGCCGAGCAGCGGGGCGGCGCGCTCCAGGTTGTCGGGCAGGAAGAGGGGCCTCACGCTGCGCATCGCCCGTGGCCGGTTGGACCCGCTGTACCGGCCGGACAGCACGCCGGCCGCGAGCGGGCTGTGGGCGATGAGGAGTCGCCCCCGGTCCTGGGCCCAGGGGAGGAGCTCCCTCTCCGGCCGCCGGTTGACGAGGCTGTAGGCCACCTGGTTCGACAGCAGCGGCCCCCCGAGACTCTTCTCACCGGCCTGCCAGCCGGCGAGGGAGTAGTTGCTGACCCCCAGGTGGGTGACCAGACCCTCGCGCTGCAGCCGCCCTAGCGCGCGGAACAGCGGTTCGGGCGGGAACAGCGGGTTCGGCCAGTGCGCCTGGTAGAGGTCGATGCGATCGACGCCCAGCCTGCGGGCGCTGGCGACGGCGCGCCGGTGGATCACCGGGTCGAACGGGAAGGCCGGGGCCACCTTCGTCGCCAGGAACGCCTCCGGCCGCCGGGTGCCGAGGGCCTGGGCCACGATGCGCTCGGACGCGCCGAAGCCGTACACCTCCGCGGTGTCGATCAGGTTGATGCCGAGGTCCAGGGCGCGCTGCACGATCCTGAGCGCCTCGCCCGAGGCGAACGCCTTGCCGTACCCCCACTCCGGGGACCCGAACTGCCAGGTCCCGAGTCCCACCACCGACACACGGGCGCCACCCGCCTCGATGTACCGCACGAGAGGAACCGTACCGCGGCTTTCGGGCAAGCGTCTGCAAGCATGTGGCCGTGAGCAGGCCGGGCGAGCTCTACGACCAGGACCACGAGGGATCCGGGCCCGGCCCGGCCCGGGCCCCGGAGCGGGGGCGGCGCGGCGGGTTCTACGACCAGGACGCGGGCGACGACCACCGCGCGGCCCCGTCCGCCGCGCGCCGCCCGCCGGAGACGCAACGGCACGGCGCCGGCGAGGCCGACCTCCGCCGCCGGCTCGAGGGGGAGCGCCGGCGCGACCGGGACCTCGAGCGCCGGCGCGAGCGGGAGATCGAGCTCCGCCGGGACGCCGAACGCGCCCGGGAGCAGGAGGCCCGCCGGCGGAGGGCCCGCGACGCCCCGCCCCTGCCGACCTCGGCTCCGATCCTGATCAGCTCCCGGCCCGCTCCCCCGCCCGGCCGCCAGCCTGCCGCCGGCAGGCAGGCCCCGGCCGGCCGGCCGCCCCCCGCGGGCCGCGTCCCGGCGGCGTCGCAAATGCAGACGGCCACCGCCACGCTGGCCGCCGGGACGCTGGTCTCCCGGCTGACGGGATTCCTCCGGGTGCTGGCGATCGGCTACGTGCTCGGGGTCAGCCCTCTCTCCGACGCCTACAACTACGCGAACGGCATCCCCAACATCGTCTACGACCTGCTGCTCGGCGGGGTGCTGTCGGCGACCCTGATCCCCGTGTTCGTCGAGCAGCTCGCGCGACCCGATGAGGAGGACCGCGGCCGGGGGCTGTCGGCGGTGCTCAGCGCGATCACCGCCGCCCTCGCCGTCATGTCCGCCCTGCTGTGGGCCCTGGCCCCCTGGGTCATCCGCTTCTACCTCGTCCTCGCACCGCGCTCCACCGGGCACGTCGAGAGGGCGCTGGCCACCGAGCTGCTGCGCTACTTCGCCCCGCAGGTCTTCTTTCTCGGCGCGCTCGTGACCAGCACGGCTCTGCTCAACACCCGCCGGCGCTTCGCGGCGGCGGCGTTCTCCCCGGTCGTCAACAACCTCGTCGCCATCGCCGCCCTTCTCGTGACCAAGGTCATCGCTTCCCACCTGCTCACGGCGAGCTCGGTCTCCTCGGCGGCGACGCTCCAGCGCTTCAGCCACGACGAGCACGCCATCTGGGTGCTCGGCATCGGCACGACCGCCGGGTACGTGGTGCAGTTCCTGGTGCAGCTGCCCGCGATGCGGCGGCTCGGTATCCGTCTCCGCCCGGCGTGGGAGCCCGGCCATCCGGCCGTCCGGCGCGTGGCGCGCCTGTCGTCGTGGCTCGCCGGCGTCGTCCTCGCCAACCAGGCTTCCCTGGCACTGGTCATGGTGCTCGCCGGCAAGACATCCGGCGGCGTCACCGCCTACCAGTTCTCCTACCAGTTCTTCCAGCTGCCCTACGGGCTGATCGCCGTGTCGGTCGCCTCCGCCCTGATGCCCGACCTCGCGGAGCGATGGACAGCGGGCGACCGCGCCGGCTTCGAGCGGCGATTCGCGACGGGCCTCCGGGTCACCCTCGCCGTGCTCATACCGGTCGCGGTGATGTACGCAGCCGTGGCGCAGCCTTTCATCCAGCTCGCCGTGCACCACGGGGCGGTGAAGGCGTCGGGGGCCCACCTCGTGAGCCGCAGCCTCGCCCTCTTCGCCGTGGGGCTTCCCGGCTTCAGCGCCTTCTTCCTGCTCATGCGGGTGTACCAGGCCATCCAGGACACCCGCAGCATGTTCTGGGTTTACGCTCTCGAGAACGCCCTCACCGTCGTGGCGGCGCTCGCGCTGGAGCCTGTGCTCGGCGTCCCCGGCCTCGCCCTCGCGTGGGTGGCCCCCTACACCGTGGCATCCGCGGTGGCCGCAGTCGACCTCCGCCGGCGGGTCGGGTCCCTCGGCGGCTCGGCGACGGTGCGGAGCATCGTGCGGGTCCTGCTGGCGAGCGCGCTCACCCTGGGGGTCGTCGCCGCCGCGGGGGCACCGTTTCGCGCCGGGGGGGGTGACGCGGCTCTGCTCGCCCGCCTGGTGGCTCAGCTCGGCGCCGGCGCCCTCGCGTACCTGGCCCTCGCCAAGGCGATGCACATCCGCGAGCTTCGCCCCATCATCCGGCTGGGACGCCGGATGCTGCGGCGCTACGCCTCCTGAGCGCGCCCCGGCCGCCGGCGCCCGGGGACGCCGGCGGCGTCGGGCGGCCCCACCGCGCGGGGGGGAGCCTCCCCCGAGGCGCCCCGCTGCAGGGTCGCCGCCTCGACGGCGAGCCGGTCGACGAGGTCGTTGAGGGGGTCGGCGCCGTGGCCTTTCACCCAGCGGAACCGCAGGCGGCCGCGCCGCGCCCGGTACTCCTCCACGAGCGGCTCCCACAGGTCGCGGTTGGCCACCGGCTTCTTCTGGCTGTTGGTCCATCCCCGCGCCAGCCATCCCCGCCACCACCCGTCGCGGAAGCAGTTGACGACATAGGTGGAGTCGCTCACCACCTCGACGTCACCGTCGAGCGCGGTCACCGCCTCGAGCGCAGCGGTGATCTCCATGCGCTGGTTGGTCGTCGCCGGCGCCGAACCGCTGCGCCACGCGCCGCCCGGCACCGCCCACGCCCAGCCCCCCGGCCCCGGGTTGCCCAGGCAGGCGCCGTCGGTGTACACGATCATCGGCTCGCTCCCAGGGTCGCTCACCCGACCAGCATGCCCGCGGGCGGATCGGGGCGGCGACCCGGGCAGGTCACGGGCGGGGCGGCCGCGTCGGTGTGCCCGCCGCGGCCGCGTCGGCCCGGTAGGACCGCCGGGCGGCGAGGAGCGTCACGGCCCCGGCGGCCAGCGGGAAGAGCATCACCAAGAACGCGTCGCGCAGGGCCAGGCCGTGGCCCTTCCCGCCGAACGCGGTGGAGACCAGGCCGAAGGTGACCGGGCCCAGGGCGCTGCTGACCAGGGTGAGCAGCCCCCGCGCGGCCTCCGCCCTGCCGCGGACCTGGGGGGCCACGATGTCGACGCGCACCGCGTCGAGGCACGGACCGGCCGCCCCGAGGACCGTCGCTCCCAGGCCGAGCAGCAGCGCGGCGGTCACCACCGAACCGCTCAGCAGCGAGGCGCCGAACAGGGCGGTCGACGCCAGCTGGCTGCCCGAAGCGACGAGGAGGCGGCGCTCGCCGGTGCCGCCGCGGGCCAGGCGGTCCCCGACCCGGCCGCCGACCAGGATCCCGGCGATCACCCCCGCCGCGATCGCCGGGGCCAGGGCGTCGACGAACGCGGTCGTGAAGCCGTAGCGCGACGTGACGTAGAGGACGGCGAAGGAGGCCACGCCGGCGTAGAAGAAGTTGCCGATCGAGTCGGCGACCAGAACGACGACGTTGGTGCGTATCCGCAGCAGCGACCGCAGGACCGCGGGGAGCGGCGGCCCGGGCAGGCGCTTCGCGACCGGCTCGTCCATGCGGCGCGCGGCGAGGGCCAGGAGCAGTCCGGCCGCCGCGAGCCACCAGAACAGCCACCGCCAGCTCAAGGCCCTCACGGCGAGGGCGCCGAGCAGGTAGCAGACGGCCACGCCGGCGGCCTGGCCGGCGTCGAGCGCGGCGAGGGCCCGGCCCCGCAGCGACGGGTGGAAGATGTCCCCGGCCAGGGACACCGCCACCGGGCGGGCGATCGTCGCGACGGCGCCGCTCACCAGGCGGCCGGCGGCGAGGAGCGCGAAGCCGGCGGCGAATCCCGCCACCCCGAGGCTCACGCTCCAGGCGGCCAGGGCCGCGGCGACGACGGCGGGCCGGTGGCGGCGGTCGACGAGCCCGCCCGCCGGCAGGGCCGAGATCGCCCCGGCGCCGCTCGCCAGCGAGGCGAGCAGGCCGAGGCGCGCGTCGCCGATGTGAAGGGCCGTCCGCAGCGCCGGCGCCACGATGCCGATCGCCGCGGCGTCCGCCTTCGCCAGGGCGACGACGCTCACGACGACGATGCCGTTGCTGCGGAGCTGCGCGCCTCCGTGGCGCTCGGCCAGCTCTCTCATCGACGCCATCGCAGGCCCTCGTCCCTCGTGCGTTTTCGCTTCTGTCCCGGTGTGCCGAGCGGTAGGGTACGGCGCCTCGCGCAACACCGCCGGTCAGCGCGACGATGGGTGGGTGATCTTCGACGGAATCTCCCACCAGCTACCCGACATCGATCCCGAGGAGACCGCGGAATGGGTCGACTCCTTCGATGCCGTGCTCGACGCGAAGGGCAAGACCCGGGCCCGGTTCCTGCTGCTGAAGCTGCTGGCGCGGGCGCGGGAGAACCAGGTCGGTTTCCCGGCGACGGTGTCGACACCGTACGTGAACACGATCCCGCCCGACGCGGAACCGTGGTTCCCCGGCGACGAGCACATCGAGAGGCGCATACGGGCGTACATCCGCTGGAACGCGGCGATCATGGTGGTGCGGGCCAATCACGCGGCGGAGGGCATCGGCGGTCACCTGGCGACCTACGCGAGCTCGGCGAGCCTCTACGAGGTCGGCTTCAACCACTTCTTCACCGGCAAGGAGAACGGGCAGCCCGGCGACCAGGTGTTCTTCCAGGGCCATGCCGCGCCGGGGATCTACGCACGGGCCTTCCTCGAGGGGCGGCTCAGCGAGCACCAGCTGCGGTACTTCCGCATGGAGCTGCAGGGGCGTCACCCGCGCCCCGACGGGTCGCCCGGCCCCGGCGGCCTGTCGTCCTACCCCCACCCCCGGCTGATGCCCGAGTTCTGGGAGTTCCCGACGGTGTCGATGGGTCTCGGCCCGCTCAACGCGGTGTACCAGGCGCACTTCAACCGTTACCTCCACAACCGCCGGATCGCCGACACGTCGGCCAGCCGGGTGTGGTGCTTCCTCGGCGACGGCGAGTGCGACGAGCCCGAGACGCTGGGCGGGCTGTCCCTGGCGGGCCGCGAGCAGCTCGACAACCTCACCTTCGTCGTCAACTGCAACCTGCAGCGCCTCGACGGCCCTGTCCGCGGCAACGGCAAGGTCATCCAGGAGCTCGAGGCGACGTTCCGCGGCGCCGGCTGGAACGTGATCAAGGTGGTGTGGGGCTCGAAGTGGGACGAGCTGCTCGCCCGCGACGTCGACGGGGTCCTGCTCAACAAGATGAACACCACCGTCGACGGCGCCTTCCAGAAGTACGCCACGGAGGACGGGGCCTACATCCGGGAGCACTTCTTCGGACCCGACCCCCGCCTCCGGGCGCTGGTGGAGCACCTGTCCGACGACGACCTGCGGAACCTGCCGCGCGGCGGGCACGACTACCGCAAGCTGTACGCCGCCTACAAGGCCGCGACGGAGACCACCGGGCAGCCGACGGTGATCCTGGCCAAGACCATCAAGGGGTGGACGCTCGGTCCCGAGATCGAGGCGCGCAACTCGACGCACCAGATCAAAAAGATGAACGCCGCGCAGCTCAAGCTCCTCCGCGACCGTCTCTACCTGCAGGAGGAGATCCCCGACTCGGCGCTCGAGAAGGGCGAGCCACCCTTCTTCCGGCCCGCGCCGGACTCGGTGGAGTACGAGTACATGATGGAGCGCCGCCGCGCCCTCAACGGCTCCCTCCCCCGCCGCGTCGTGCGGGCCAGGGCGCTGCCGCCCCTCGCCGACAAGACCCTGGCCGAGTTCGACGCCGGCTCGGGCAAGCGGGCGGTGTCGACGACGATGGCCTTCGCCGTGATGTTGCGAAACCTGCTGCGCGACAAGGGCATCGGGCAGCGGGTGGTGCCCATCATCCCCGACGAGGCGCGCACGTTCGGCCTCGACGCCCTGTTCAAGGAGGTGAAGATCTACGCGCCCCAGGGCCAGCTCTACGAACCGGTGGACTCCAAGCTGATGCTGTCCTACTCCGAGGGGCGTGACGGGCAGATACTCGAGGAGGGCATCACCGAGGCCGGCGGCATGGCGGACCTCACGGCGGCCGGGACGTCGTATGCGACGTTGGGGCAGCCGATGATCCCGTTTTTCATCTTCTACTCCATGTTCGGATTCCAGCGGGTGGGCGACCTGGTGTGGGCCTTCGGCGACATACGCGGCCGGGGGTTCATGCTCGGCGCCACGGCGGGGCGCACCACCCTTCTCGGCGAGGGCCTCCAGCACGACGACGGGCACTCGCTGCTGCTGGCGTCGGCGATCCCGAACTTGCAGGCCTACGACCCGGCGTTCGCCTACGAGGTGGCGGCGATCGTGTCCCACGGGATCCGGCGCATGTACGGCCCCGAGCCCGAGGACGTCTTCTACTACCTCACCCTCTACAACGAGAACTACCAGATGCCCCCCAAGCCCGACGGTGTCGACGAGGGGATCGTGAGGGGCCTGTACCGCTTCGCCCCCGCGCCGGAGGGCCCGTCGCGCAAGGCCACGATCCTCTTCTCGGGCAGCGCGTGCCAGGCGGCGTTCGAGGCGCAGCGGCTTCTGGCCGCCGACCACGACGTCGCCGCCGAGCTGTGGTCGGCGACGAGCTACAAGGCCCTGCGGGAGGACGCCCTGTCGGTCGAGCGGTGGAACCGCCTGCACCCGAGCCTCCAGGCGCGCACGCCGTATGTGACCGAGGCGCTCGCCGGCGCCGGCGGTCCGGTGGTGGCGGTGACCGACTTCATGAAGGCCGTCCCGGACCAGGTTGCCCGCTGGGTGCCCGGGCCGTTCATCCCGCTGGGCACCGACGGCTTCGGCCGGTCCGACACCCGCGAGGCGCTGCGGAGCCACTTCGAGACCGACGCCCCGCACATCGTGGTCGCCGTGCTCGACGGGCTTCTCGCCGCCGGGGAGGCCAAGGCCCGGGAGGTCGAGGAGGCAATCGCCCGCTACGCCATCGACGCCGACGCCCCCGACCCTCGGCTCGCGTAGGCGGGGGCGCCGGCCGTCAGCGCTCCGGCGGGTGGCGGGCGGCGAGGCGGTCCGCCCAGGCGGACCGGCCGGTGCGGCGCAGCGTTTCGAGGTAGCGGTCCCGGTTGCCGCGCACGTGCCAGGGGCCGCCTTCCTCCAGCACTGTCCACAGAGGATCGACGCCGGCGTCCGAGCGCAGCATCGCCGCGGCGTGCCACTCGCAGAGGAGGGCGAGGGCCCGGTCGACGGCGGCCGGCTCGCTGCGGGCCCGGTCGGTCTGCTCGTGCGGGTCTGCGGCGACGTCGAAGAGCATGACGTCGGGGAAGCCGTGGTAGCCGTCGTGGTAGGTCCGCACGCACATCCACTCGGCGAAGCGGACGGCGCGCTGGGCCGTCCACGCCGCGGTGGACAGCACCAGGTGGTCGCGGCCCGCGCCCGTTCCGGCGTCGAGCGCCGCCGCGAAGGACACGCCGTCCCACGAGGCGGGCACCTCTACGCCGAGCAGTGCGAGGATCGTCGCCGCCACGTCTATCTGGTAGTGCAGGCCTCCGTGCACCTTGCCGCCGGTGAGCGCGCCGGCACCCGGCCAGCGGATCACCATCGGCAGGTGCGTGGTCTGGTAGTCCGCCGTCTGGTGGTCGCAGTAGACGCCCAGCTCGCCGAGGGTCTCGCCGTGGTCGCCGGAGATCATCACCGCGGCCTCGTCGAGCACCCCGAGGTCGGCCAGCGTGTTGAGGATGCGCCCGATGTGCTCGTCGGCGTAGCGCACCCCCGTGTCGTAGCCGTCGAACATGCGCCGCACGTCGGCCATCGACTCGACGGTGAGCGGCTGGCGGGCGAGGCCGCCGAGCTCGCCGGCGCGCTCCGCCATCGAGGGGTCGAGCACCTCCTGCGCGGTGTGCGGTCCGGGAACCTCCCAGTGGCGGGCGCGCACGTCCTCGCTCAGCCAGCCGGGCAGCGGGGCCCCGGCGAAGGGGTCGCCGTAGGACGCGGGCGTCCGGTACGGGGTGTGGGGGTCCCACAGGTGGACGTGGAGGAACCAGTCGTCCTCGCGGCCGTGCCGGGCGAGCCACTCGATCGCGACGGTTGCCACGAGATCCGCCGTCTCCTCGCCGAGGAGCCCGACGTTGTGGACGTCGTGGAAGCCGGCGTACCAGTGGTAGGCGGAGTGGCGCTCGCCGAAGCTCGAGATCGTCGCCGTGCGCATCCCCGCCGAGCGCATCAGGCCCACCCAGCCCTCGCGGGCGTTGCGGGTCCGGAAGCCGCGGCCCGCTCCCTCCACGAAAGGGTCGGCGGCGGTGCCGCCGTGGTTGATCGCCCCGTTGTGGATGCCGAAGCGGCCGGTGATCAGGGCGCTCCGCGAGGGAAGGCAGGGGGTGTCCGACGCGTACACCTCGCCGAAGCGGGCGCCGGCTGCGGCGACCTCGTCGACGTTGGGGCTGGTGTCGCGCGGATACCCGTAGCAGCCGAGGTGATCGGGGCGCAGGGTGTCGACGTCGACGTAGAGCAGGCGCATCCGGGGGTCGTCTCGCCGGCGCTCAGGCCGCGGCGACCGACGCGCCCGACTCCGCGTCGAAGAGGTACACGTGGCGGGGATCGGCACCGAGCACGATCTTGTCGCCGACCTTGAGCGGCTCGTTCGCGTCCATCATGGCGACGATGTCGTAATCGCCGGACGAGGCGTGGATGAGCCTGTCGTTGCCGAGGAACTCGGTGACGTCGACGACGGCCTGGATTCTGAGGCCTCCGTCGGCCGGCGCCCCGATGTCGAGGTGCTCGGGCCGCACGCCGAGCACCACCGACCGGGAACCCAGGCGGCGCACCGCCGCCGCCTGGATGTCGGTCAGCGCCGCGGAGATGGCCCCGTCGGCGCTCGAGAGGCCGACCGTACCGTCGACGTCGGCGACCGTCATGTCGACGAAGTTCATGGACGGGGACCCGATGAAGCCTGCGACGAAGCGGTTGGCGGGGCTCTCGTACAGCTCCTGCGGCGTGCCGGCCTGCTCGAGGACCCCGAGGTTCATGACCGCGATGCGATCGGCCATCGTCATCGCCTCGACCTGGTCGTGGGTGACGTAGATCATGGTCGCTTCGAGCCGCTGGTGCAGCCGGGCGATCTCGGCGCGGGTCTGCACGCGCAGCTTGGCATCCAGGTTGGACAGCGGCTCGTCCATCAAGAAGGCCGCCGGCTCCCGGACGATCGCCCGCCCGAGCGCGACGCGCTGGCGCTGGCCGCCGGAGAGCTGCCCCGGCTTGCGGTCCAGATACGGCTCCAGGTCGAGGATGCGGGCAGCCTCGCGGACCGACTTGTCGATGTCCGCCTTGGGGAACTTCCGCAGCCGCAGGCCGAAGCTCATGTTGTCGTACACGGTCATGTGCGGGTAAAGGGCGTAGCTCTGGAAGACGAGGGCGATGTCGCGGTCGCGCGGAGACAGGTCGTTGACCACCCTGCCCCCGATCTCGACCCGGCCGCTCGTGATCTCCTCGAGCCCGGCGATCATGCGCAGCGCCGTCGTCTTGCCGCACCCGGACGGCCCGACGAAGCACACGAACTCGCCGTCCGCGATGTCGAGGTTCAGCTTGTCGATGGCGAGGGTGCCCCCCGGATACCGCTTGGTCAGGTCCTTCAGGACGACACGGGCCACGGTCTCACCTCACTTGACCGCCCCGGCGAGCACGCCGCGGACGAAGTAGCGCTGGAACGCGAAGAACACGATCAGGGGCACGACGATCGACACGATCCCGCCCGTGGAGATCTCCCAGTAGCTGGCGGAGAACGTCCGGATCTGGTCGAACATGAAGATCGTCAACGGCTGGTGGCTGTTGCCGCCGAGGAAGACCAGGGCGACGAGAAGGTCGTTCCACACCCAGATGAACTGGAAGATCGCAAGGGAGGCGATGGCCGGCAGTCCGAGGGGGAGAACCACCCGGAGGAACAACGTCCACTCGTTGGCCCCCTCGATGCGCCCGGCCTCGAGAAGGTCGAGCGGGATACCCATGAAGAAGTTGCGCATCAAGAAGATGCCGAACGGCAGCCCGAACGCGACGTGGAAGATGATCACACCGGGGATCGTCCCGAACGGGTTCCAGCCGATCCACGACCCCATGTCCCTGTACAGCCTGGTGACGGGGATGAGCCCCACCTGGACGGGCACCACCATCAGACCCACGACGACCAGAAAGATGGTCGTCCGGCCGCGCCACCTTCCGAACACCAGCGAGTAGGCGGCCAGGGAGGCCACCGTGGTCACGAGGATCGTGGCGGGCACGGTGATCAACAGGGACGTCACCAGCGAGTCGAGCACCTGGCCCGGCGCCAGCCCGTTGGAGAACAGCACCTTGTAGTTGTGGAGGGTCAGCTGAGAGGGGATGGTGAACACCTGCCACCACCCCGACGTCGTGAAGAGGCCCTCGGGGCGCAGGGAGATGATCAGGAGCGAGACGGTCGGCAGCAGCCAGAAGGCGCCGACGACCACCAGGACGAGGTTGATCACCCAGCGCGAGGGGCGCAGGCGGCGCAGCGCCGCCCGCCCGAGACCGGCCGCGCCGCCGCCGGGGACCTCTCCGGTCGCTGCCACGCTTGTCATCGGCCCTTCACCCCTTGATCTTCTTGAGGTTCCACAGCATGGCGGGGACCACGAGGACGAACAGGATCACCGCCAGAGCGCTCGCGAGGCCGGTGTGCACGCCGTTGCCGAAGCCGAAGTTGTACATCGCCAGCGCCAGCGTGTTGGCGTCGCCCTGCGACGAGCCCGGGGGCATGTTGATGATGATGTCGAAGATCTTCAGCACGTTGATGATCATCGTGACGAAGACGACGATCAGGACCGGCATCAGCATCGGCACCGTGACCCGCCGGAACGTCTGCCACTCGGTGGCGCCGTCGATGCGCGCCGCCTCGAGCACCTCCCGGTTGAGCGCGGCGAGGCCCGCGCCGATCACCACCATCGCGAAGCCGGCCCAGACCCACAGGTAGGCGATGATCATCGCCACGTCGACGAGCGGGACGCTGAGAAGCGCCTGCTCCGTCTGGCTCAGCTGGCCCGTCGGCGTCAGCGACTTGGTGCCGAGCCAGAACACGCCCGTGAACGCGGCGGTGAAGTTCGACGACTGGATCTGCACTCGGTAGGCGCCCGCGCCGACGTGGGAGAAGGTGAACTGGCCGTTCGCCGCCGTGCTCGTCGTCGCCGCAGTCCCGCCGGTCGCGCGGACCAGCGCCAGGCGTATCTTCGGCAGCCCGACCTCGTCGGGGAAGACCTTGCCCTTGGCGCCGGGGTGGCTGGGGGAGAAGTCCCTCCACACCAGCCCGGTGACGGCCCCCGGCGTGGGGGACGGCGCCGCGGCCCTCTGGGCGTTGAGCGCCGTCAGCGTGGCGGGGGTGATGCCGATCATGCCCAGCTCGATCGTCCTGCCGGGCGACACGGTGGAGGTGCTCAGAAGGGTTCCGTGCGGCCCCGGCCGGAGGCCGGTCGACGCGAGGCTGGCGACCGTCTGGCCCGCCGAGGTGTCCACCGGGTAGGCGCCCGGCGGGCTGAACCAGTCGTGGACGGTCATGATGAGGGCGTTGACGACACCCACGTGCGGGTCGGTGTCGAAGATGGTGCGCCACACGAGCGCCGACGCGGTGAGGCTGAAGACCACCGGCATGAAGATGATCGTCTTGAACGCCGTCGACCAGCGGATCCGCTCGGAGAGCACGGCGAGGGTCAGCCCGATGAACGTCACGAAGAAGGGGAAGACGAGCACCCAGATGACGTTGTTGCGGAACGTCAGCAGGATGGAGTTCGTCGAGAAGATCGACTTGTAGTTGTTGAGCCCCACGTACTTCGTCGCCGTCTCGTTGAAGAGGCTGTAGCGCACGGTGGCGACCACCGGGTACACGACGATCGCCAGGAGCCAGATGGCGGCGGGCACGAGGAACAGCAGCGATCCCATGTGGCGGCGCAGCCGGCCGCCGGCCCCGCCCGGTGGGGCGACCGGCGCTTCTCTCTCAAAGTCCTCAACAGCTATGACCGCCATGATCCCCCTTGTCTGCCGGGGGCGGCCGGGACGGGACCGCTCCGGTCCCGTCCCGGCTCTGCCCTCGAGGTCGCCGGGCTAGTGGCCGAGCGCCGCCTTGGCCTGGGCGTCCATGGTGCCCTCGATCGAGGTGACGTTCGACGTCGTCGGGTCCTTGACGAAGTTGAGCATGTCCTGCCACATCTGCTTCTCCCAGCTGCCCTGCAGGTCGTCGAGGCTGAACACGAAGCTGGACGCGTTTACCAGCTCCTGGGCGTCCAGCTTGGACACCGGGTCGGGGTAGCTGCTGAGCGACACCTGCTTGTTGGGCGACGCGAATCCTCCCAGGTGCGCCCAGATGGCACCGCCCTCCGGGCTGGCCAGGTACTTCATGAGCGCCTGGGACTGCGGCGTCGACTTGAGCAGCATCGCCACGTCGCCGGCGCCCTGAATGGCGCTGTTGTTGGCGCTGTCGGCCGCGGGTGCCGGGAACGGGAAGAAGTCGTAGCAGGGCGTCTTGCTGGGATCGGTGGTGCACTTGGCGCCGCCCTTGCCCGTCGTCCCCGCGGTGTAGTTGGCCGAGTTGCCGGTGATCTCCGACACCACGAAATCCCCCTCGATGACCATCGCCGCGGTCGGCGCGGTCCCGGGCTTGGGGAACACCTTGTCGACGCAGTCGGGGTACGCGCCGTTCGCCAGCGCGCCGGTCGTGCCGCCGAGCAGGTAGTCCGACTGGATCGCCTTGCCCATGGTGGCGAACGCGGTCGTCACCGTCGGGTCGGTCCACTTGATGGCGTGGGTCGCGAGCTTGTTGTAGTCGGACGCGCCGGCGGTCTTGAGATAGACGTTCTGCCACAGGTCGGCCACGGGCCAGCCGACGTCGGTGCACAGGGACAGCGGGGTGATGCCCGCGGCCTTCAGCGTCGCCTCGTCCGAGATCAGCTGCTCCCAGGTCGTCGGAGGCGAGGTGATGCCCGCGGCGGTGAACTCCGCGGGGTTGTACCAGATGGTGTTCTTGTTGGCGCCCTTGAACCAGACGCCGTAGAGCTTGCCGTTGAGGGTGACCAGGTCGTTCCACGCCGAGCCGAAGTTCGACGCCTCGCTGCCGATCACCGGACCGAGGTCGGAGATCTTGCCCTGCTTGGCCAGCGTCAGGACCGTGCCGGGATCCGGGACGAGGGCCACGTCCGGCGGGGCGCCGCCCGCGACGGCGCTCTCGACCGCCGTGTCGGTGTTGTTGCCCTTGCCCGCGTAGTTGACTTGGACGCCGGTCGCCGTTTCGAAGGGCTTCAGAGCGGCCAGGAAGTCGGCCTGCTCGGTGCTGGTCCACTCGGCCCACACCGAGACGGAGCCCCCGACGTGGCCAAGACCGCCGGCCGCTGTCGTCGCCGACGGAGCCGACGTCGCCGACGGAGCCGACGTCGCCGAAGGGGCCGCCGTCGTCGGCGCCGTCGTAGGGGATTTGCTGCTGCTGCACGCTGCCCCGACCACGGCGAGCACCGCTAGCGCGGCTCCGACGCGGTAGGGGGTGCGCAGGGACGCGCCACTCTTGGTCTCCATTCAGCTTGCCTCCTCGTGGGCACCAGACAGTGATTCGGTCAACACCGGCTCCTCCTACCCGCAAATCAGGCGCAGCCACCCTGAATCGGCCGCACCTTACCCCTCGCCGGTGGGACGCGCCACTGGCTCCAGGTAGGGTTGTCCGCGTGCGAGCGATCGAGTTCGAGGAACGGGACCTGGAGGCGATGGTGCCGGATCTCGCGGCGGGCGGGGCGTGGACCCCCACCGTGCTGCGGTGGCGGCGGGATCCGCTGACGGGTGCGGGAGCCCGGATCCTCACGGGCGTGAAGCTCCAGCCGCCCACCCGACCAGAGCTCGGCGAGCTCACGGCGAAGCCCGCCTTCTGCCCGTTCGACGCCGAGCACCTCGAGACGGCGACGTTCCCCTTCCCCCCCGAGGTTGCCGCCGAAGGCCGGATCCGCTTCGGCCGGGCGGTGGTCGTGCCCAACGTGATGGCCTACGCGACGCACAGCGCCGTCGGCATCTACGACCCCGAACGGCATTTCCTCGATCTGGAAGACCTGACCCCCGCCGTCGTCGGCGACGCTCTGACCGCCATGGTGGCTCACGCGCGGGCGGTCCGGCGGGTGGACCCGGCGGCCGTATGGAGCTCGGTCAACGCCAACTACCTGCCGCCGTCGGGAGCGTCGCTGGTGCACCCCCACCTGCAGTCGTCCCACGACTCGTGCGGCCTGACGGGCCAGCGCCTCCTCGCGGAGCGGTCCGGGGCCTGGAGCGACGAGGGAGGGTCGTACTGGGATGCCCTCGTCGAGCAGGAGACGGACGGCCCCCGCTGGGTCGGCGCCACCGGCCGGGTGGCCTGGCTGGCCCCCTTCGCGCCGAGCGGGTTCCACGAGGTGTGGGCGGTGGTGCCCGGCGCCGCCGACATCACCGAGCTCACCGAGGAGGACACCGGTGCCCTCGGCCGGGGCCTGTCCCAGGTCCTCGCCGCCTACGGGACGTGGAACCTGGCCTCGTTCAACTTCGCCCTCATCGGAGGCGGCCCCCAGGCGCGCGAGCACGGGTACCACGTGGTGCTCAAGGTCGTCAGCCGCTCGAACCCGCAGCCGTTCTACCGCAGCGACTCCACCTACTTCGAGCGCCTCTACGGCGAGGCCCTGATCGACCTCAGCCCGGAAGAAGTGGCGAGCGGGGTCCGCAGCCTGTTCTGAGCGCGGCGGCCCTTCAGCCCTTCAGAACCGCCCCCGGGCGCGCTCTGCCAGTTCCTCCGGGGAAACGTCGCTGGTCGGCTCCCAGTGGAGCTTGTCCAGCCAGGCGGTGTCGGAGCGGTAGAGGGGCTGGAGGTTGGAGCGACACACGAGACGCAGATTGAGCGGGTAGCCGGGGGTGTGGGGAGGCGCCCCGTAGACGGCCATGTTGAAGCTCTCGAAGCCCAGGTCGGCGTAAAAGTTGAGGACCGCCGCGACGCCGGTGCCGAGGTCGGTGACCTGCCCCGGCGACAGCTCGGCCGGGGACGCCACGCCGGGCAGGAACGCCCGGATCTCGGCAAAGCCGAGCGGCGCGAACGCGGTCACCCAGACCGTGTCGCCGATCTCGCCGAGGAAGCGCTCCCCGGCCCTGCGCTCCGATTCCAGGTACGCCTCATAGCGATCCGGCGGGACGCCCGCCAGCAGGCGCTGCATGTTCGTGGGTCTCGGGTTGACGCCGCCCTGGAGGTGGGGGTGGAAGACAGAGCTGCCGGACGGCAGCATGTGGTTGGCGTTGATCGACGCCCAGCGCGCGTCGGGGTCGGCGAGGACCGCCTGACGACAGAAGCTCACGTGGGTCGCCAGGTTGTCGGACACGAGAGCAGGGGTCATCTCTGCCAGCGGCAGGTAGTGGCGCTCCGGCGAGTACACGGACACGGCGCTGTACTGCGAGTACGGGAGCAGGTTCGGGAAGAGCACGGCCTCGCCCACGCGCACCCGGCCTTCGGCGATGAGGGTTCGGGGAAACCGCGGCACGTGCTCGTCGATGCGTGAGGAGCAGAACGGGCAGGTCGGCGCGGTCTGCTGCGCCAGGGCTGCGAGGTCGAAGTCCGACCGGGGCAGCAGCCCGGACGGGGCGATCAGGCGAGCGGTGAGACCGGTGAGAGGATCCTGCCTGATCTCGAGGGTCGACACCGCCGGCCGGAACCCCCGCCGGGGATCGAGGATCTCCACCGCGAGCGACTCGCGACGGAACTCGACCGACCCCGTTGCGGACACCGGTGGGAGCCTACCCGGCGATCCCCGCCGGGTGCTGTCTGCGGGCCTCGGCGCCGGCGCCGGGGCCGCCGGCAGGCGAGCCCACCCCCGCCCCGCCGGGACCGCCCGCGGCGCCCGCTTAGACCTCGACGCGGCCGGCTCCTAGGATCGTGGATCCGCGGCGCTTCTGCGGTTCCGCAGCGTCACAGGCCCCCGGGAGAGATCCGAGTTGAGCAAGCCTTCCAAGCCGACGTCCCCGCGTGCGGGTACGACCTCCATCCCCCCGCGGGGCGGCGCGAAGAGGCGCCCCGCCGACCCGACCCCCGCGAGCGCCCGTCCCTGGCCGCAGCGCGGCGGCCAGGCCCGCCACGCCGAGAGGCGACGCAAGCGGCTGCTCGCCGGCGCGTCGGTGGCGGCGGTGGTGGTGGTCGCCGCCGCGCTCATCGCTGTCAAGCTCGGCGGCGGGT
>JAJYLA010000188.1 GCA_021788115.1 Actinomycetes bacterium
CCGGAGCTGATCCCGGCGAAGACGCCGACATCGGCGAGCTTGCGAGTCCATTCCACGCTCTCGCGCGGGCCGACGACCTTGCTGCGGTCGAGCAGGTCGAAGCCCTCGTTGTCGGTGAACACGGGGGGGATGAAGCCCTCGTCGAGGTTCTTCAGGCCGTCGACCATCTCCCCCGCCGGCGGCTGGACCGCCCACACCTGGATGGCCGGGTTGCGCTCCTTCAGGAACTTGCCGACCCCCATCAGCGTGCCGGCGGTGCCGAGACCGGCGACGAAGTGGGTGACCTCCGGGCAGTCCCGCCAAATCTCCGGCCCGGTGCTCTCGTAGTGGGCCTTCGGGTTCGCCGGGTTGCCGTACTGGTAGGGGAACCACCAGTCGGGGTGCTCCGCGGCCAGCGCCTGGGCCCGCCGCATGGCCCCGTTGGAGCCCTGCGACGCCGGGGAGTCGATGATCTCGGCGCCCCACACCTCGAGGAGCTGTCGGCGCTCGGACGACACGTTCTCGGGCATGACGACCTTGAGCGGGTACCCCTTGACCTTGGCGATCATCGCCAGGGCGATACCCGTGTTCCCCGACGAGGACTCGAGGATCTGCTGGCCCGGACGGAGGCTGCCGTCCTTCTCGGCGTCATCGACCATCGCCTTGGCGGCACGGTCCTTGACCGAGCCCCCGGGGTTCGAGCCCTCCAGCTTGGCGACGATCGCCACCCTGGGGTTGGGGCTGAGGCTGCTCACGTCGACCATCGGCGTGTTGCCGATCAGGTCGAGGACGCTCTCGTAGCGGGCCACGGCTCAGCCTCCGGCAACGGCCGGCATGAGGGTCACGGTGTCGGTCTCGCCGACCTTGGTGTCGAGCTTGCCGAGGTAGCGGATGTCGTCGTCGTTGAGGAAGATGGTGAGGTGGCGGTGGACGCTCCCGTCCGGCGTGAAGAGCTGGTCCCTGAGCGCCGGGTGCTGGCGGATCAGGTCCTCGAACACCTCACCGACCGTGGCCCCCTCCGCTGTAACGGTGCCGCGACCTCCGGCCGACGGGCGCAGGATCGTTGGCAATCGGACATCTACAGGCACCGTGCTCTCCCACGTGTCAGAGGTTGGCCGGCCCTAATGCCGACCAGCCCTGTCACCATTGTAGAACCACGGGCTCCTCTTCCGTCTTCCCGCCGCGGATACGCCAGCTGCGTACGCTCGGGTGGACGTCGCGAAGAGATACCAGCACGTAGTGCCACTCCGGGTCGGGCGCCTGGGCGACGTCGGTCGGCGAGGGGGCGGCGTCTGTGTGGGTGTGGGAGTGGTAGACGCCGACGATCTGCCCGCCGGCCGCCTCCGCCGCCCGGTCGGCGACGAGGAGGCCCTTCGGCTCCACCTCATAGACCCGCGCCGAGGCGGCGATGTTGAGCGCCGGATGGCACGACGTGGCCTCTGCGGTGCCGGGGTCCGGCGCGGTGCCGGCGAGGAGACCGCACGCCTCGAAGGGGTAGCCGTCGAGGCAGTGCGAGAGCATCGAGTCGAGGACCTTTTTCCGGATGAGGAGCACGCCGGCGACGCTACCGTGGCGGTGCCATGGCTTCCGCCTCCCGCTCGCGACCCACCGGCGCAGCGGGGCGCCCGGTGGCGCAGAACCGCCGCGCCCGTCACGACTACGACATCCTCGACACCTACGAGGCCGGCATCGTGCTCGCCGGCGGCGAGGTCAAGTCTCTGCGGGAGGGCAAGGCGCAGCTGCGGGAAGCCTACGCCCGGGTCCAGGACGGAGAGGTGTGGCTCTACGGCATGCACGTGTCCCCCTACCTCTTCGCCTCCGGGTTCGGGGCCACCGACCCCGACCGGCGCCGGAAGCTGCTGCTCCACCGGCGCCAGATCGACGAGCTCGGACGCCGCACCGCCCAGCAGTCGCTGACGCTGGTGCCGCTCGCGGTGTATTTCAAGGAGGGCCGCGCCAAGGTGGACCTCGCCCTCGCCCGGGGCCGCAAGCGCTACGACAAGCGGCGGGCGATGGCGGAGCGTGACGCCGCTATGGAGGCGCGGCGTGCCTCGAGCCCCAGGAGCCGTACCCTGTAGTCATGAAGGACACGGTCCGCCTCGGCCGCATCGCGGGCGTCAGGGTCGGGCTCAACTGGAGCCTCGTCGCCATGGTGGTGCTCGTCGCCGGCGGGCTGGCCGACAACCGCTTCCTCCTCGAGGCCCCCGGCTACCCCAGGCTCGCCTACGCCGCAGCGGGCATCCTCACCGCCGGCGGGCTCCTGCTCGGGGTGCTCCTCCACGAGTTGGGCCATGCCCTCGTGGCCCGGCGGGCCGGCCTCGGCGTCGACGGGATCACGCTCAACTGGATGGGCGGAGTGACCCGGATCCAGGGCGACGCCGACCACCCGGGCACAGAGCTGGTGGTCGCGGGGATCGGTCCGGTGGTGAGCGCCGCTTTCGGGGGTCTCTTGTGGGGCCTGCGGGTGGTCGCCCCGGCAGTCGGCGCCGGCAGGCTCGCCGTCTCCGCGCTCGCCTGGCTCGCCGCGATCAACCTCGTGCTGGCCGTGTTCAACCTGGTTCCGGCCGCGCCGCTCGACGGGGGTCGGGTCCTGCACGCCGTGGTGTGGGCGCTGACGGGGCACCGCTGGCGGGCCACCCGGGTCGCGACCAGCACCGGGATGGCTCTCGGCGCCCTCGTGCTCGGCGTCGGGGTGGTGATGCTGGCCCGGAGCGCCAACCCCCTCGACGGGGTCTTCTTCAGCGTGATCGGCTGGTGGCTGCTGGCCTCGGCCCGCGCCGAGCGTGAGCTCGGTGCCCTGCACCACACGCTTCAGGGACTGACGCTCGGCCAGATCATGCGCCCGGTGGGCGCGGCCCCCGGCTGGATCACCGTGCGCAGCTTCGCCGAGCGCTACGGCTCGGGCCGCGCCGGCTGGGTGTGGCTGCTCGAGACGTGGGGCGGCGGCTACGGGGGCGTGCTCCTCGGCGACGCCATCGGGTGGGTTCCCTACCCGCAGTGGGACTTGGCCCGGCCGCTCGACGCCGCCATGCCGATCAGCGCCGCGGTCGGCGCCGGCCCCCAGGAGGACGTCCTGTCGGTGATGACGCGGACCGACGGCAAGCGCGTCATCCTGGTCGTTGACCGAGATCGGACCGTCGGTGCCGTGCTGCCCTCCGACGTCGAGGCGCTCGTGCGTCAGGGCCGGCGCAGTCCGGTACCATCGAGGGGTTGGACATTGACAAGGGGGTGACAGGCTTCGACTTCGGTCGTCGATTCGGGAGAAGCGAGCCGTGGTCTCCGGAACCACGTTAAAGAGCCGGAACCTACAAACAAACGCCGAGCCTCAGCTCGCACTGGCTGCCTGATAAGTAGCCCGTCCGTCCGGCCCCAGCCTTGCGGGCCGGGTACGGGCGTCATCTAGCAGGGCTTACCCGCTGGTCAGGTCGACGGGCCGGCGGGGACATTACGTCGACTGGGGTTCCCCGCCGGTGCCGGTGGCGAGCGGAGAACCCGAGAACCGATCACCGGCTGCGCTCGGAGAAGGCCCGCTGAGGCATCGAAGGACGCGGGTTCGATTCCCGCCACCTCCACGATTTGTCATGAAAAGCCAACCGGTGTCCTCCTGATGGGAGGGCGCCGGTTGCGCGTTCGGGCCCCGTTCGTCCGTCGTTGGTGCGGGATCGCAGCTCGCGGGCACCCAGAAGTAGGGATAGGCGCGCCGGTCGGGAGTGATCTCCACCCGGTCGATCAGTTCGCGCAGAAGCTGCTTGACGGCGTCTGGGTTGCCGACCTCTACGATCCGGCGAATCTCGGCGCAGAGGGCCTGGAGCTGCTCGCGGGTTGGGAGCTGCGGAGCCGCTTCCCTCAGCTGGCTGGTCAACCTGTGGGTGCCGAGAAGGTCATCCGTAGCTGCCACCAGGACTTTCGGTGCACGGTGCCAACGGCGAGGATGCCCCTATGGCGTTCTCGTTCCTCTACTTGGCCTTCGTCCGCGTGGTCCAGTTGGTCCGGCTCCTGTG
>JAJYLA010000189.1 GCA_021788115.1 Actinomycetes bacterium
GAAGAGGGAGCCGACCAGCACATCGACTTCCTGGCCAAGAAATACCTGGACAAAGAGACCTATCCCATGCGCCAGCCCGGCGAGGTGCGGGTCATAGTCAAGGTCAAGCCGACCAACCGGATCGGCTCCTAAAGGGTCACACCGGCGGGCTATCTTTTCGATAGTCGCCCACATCGACGGGTTCCCCTTCGACACAATGCGCCCCACTAGCGGCAGCCGCCGCCTCGCTGGAGCAGACAACGTGCCAAGGGGGCCGCCATGCCCATTCCGGGTGATCCCTATGCCAAGATTCTGGAGCGCCTCTATGCCGAGGTCGCGCGCATCGATTCGGGAGTGGATTGGCGGCGCATCGCAGCCGCTTCCCGAATCCTCAACCGCTTTTCGCCGCGCAACGCGGTGCTGGTGGCCATGCAGGCCTGCCGCCGTAGCGAGGAGGTCACCCAGCTGGCCGGCTTCCGCAACTGGCAGCGGCTGGGCAGGCAGGTCCGAACCGGCGAACGAGGATATGCCATCCTCGCGCCCGTGTTCAGGCCCGCGGGCCGCGCCACGCAGGACGATCCGGAGCAAGAGCGTCCGATCGGGTTTCGCTGGGTGACGGTCTTCGACGTTTCGCAGACCGAGGGGCCGGAGCTTACGCCCCCGCTCCCCTCTCTTTTGCAGGGGGAGTCGATGGAGTTCGAGGCCGTTTCCGCCTTGCTTGCCGCCCAAGCTGCGGCGGCGGGTTTCGAGACGTGCGAGGCCAACCTCGACGGCGCCAACGGGCTCACGGACTTCCTGGCCAGGCGGGTCACCCTCAAGCGCGGCTTGTCCGGCGCCCAGCGCGCCAAGACCCTCGCACACGAACTGGCCCACATTGAACTGCACAGCCAGGGGATCGCCTCCAGGCAGGTGGCCGAGATCGAGGCCGAGACAACCGCCTACCTGGTCATGGCCAACCTCGGCCATGAGACCGACGACTACTCCTTCCCTTACATCGCCAACTGGGCACGCGGCGACCTTTCCCTTGTCGTGGCGGTGGCCGAGCGGTCTCAGGCCGCCTCGCGCGCAATCACCACCCGAATCGGCGAGCGCATGCCTCGCTCCAGCGGTTTCCGCTGACGCCTCTTGGCCGATAGCCGAGTCGCCAGGGTCCGCACATCCTGATGCTCCTATGTTTGTCAAGCCGCCAGATGCTCGTTGAGCCAGGCTTGGTAGGGCACGGCGAGGCGGCGGATCAGGGGACGGTCGAGTTCAAGGCCGGGGGTGCTGGCCACCCACACGAGGTCGTAGGCATCGCGGGCGGGGTTGCGCCGGTTGAGCCGGGCGATCTTCTCGGCAACGTTCTCGGCCAGGACGACGACAGGGAGCGCAGGGAGCGGCCCACCATAGCGCTTGTGGATCGGGACCTTCACCCACGTCCGCTCAATCAGGGCGAGCCACGGCGGCGGTCCGACGTCGATCTTGGACTGCAGGACGCCCGTCGGGTCGGGCCCGAGGTCGCTGCTGAAGATAATCATGTGCCGTCCCCGGCGCTGCTCGACCTGGTAGCCGAATGGGCCGAGACGGGTGCCGTGGATCGTCTCGATGAGCAGGCTGACGACCGCATCGGGATCGTCAGCGAGTGAGGTGACGACGAAGTCGAGGTCGGTCGAGAATCGCCCGGCCGCACCGGCGTAGACCTTGCGCAGCGCGGTACCACCCTTGAATGCCACGAGCGAGAGCACGCCCTGCTCGACGAGGTGCCGGAGGAGAAGGTCCTGGGCGACATCGATGACCGCGGCGTCACGTCCCTGCGGCGACTGGGCGGGGGCGTGGCGCAGCAGGTGCCCGAGGGTCAGGCACACGTCGTAGTCGGTCACGGGGCGGAGTGCAGGGCGGCAGGGTCGAAGGGCAGCAGCGTGTCTGCGATGGAGAACCGGGTGCTGTGGCGCTTCAGCGGACCGCGGGGTCCGAACCACACCTTGGGCGCGGCCCGGCCACCTTGTTCGGCGGGGACCAGGCGGTCGGCGAGGTCGGGGGCGACTCCGTGGACGAGGTAGGCGAGGCGGACCCGGACCGACCGCGGCCGGCCAGCCAGCTCGATGTCGACGTCGTTGGGAGCGACCGCGTCGACGAGGTCGGGTAGAGCGTCGGCGATCGCTCCCCAGCCCCGCACGTCGGTCGGGCGGGTCACGAGGTGAACGAGGACGGTCGTCAGTCGGTGGACCGGCACACCGAGGGACAGCTCGGGCCCGAGGTGGGCGCCGAAGATGACAACCCTGGTGGCCCTGCGCAGTCCTCGGGGGATCGAGGCGCTGTCGTCGACGGCGACCTCGAGGCGGTCAGGGTAGCGCTCGACGAGATTGTTCACGGCGAGGGCGGATCTGAGGCAGACAGCGGCGTGAAGCGACGGCCGGGCGGCCAGCGCCGCTCGCAGCGCGAGGAACGGGTCGCCGTGGCTGATCGGTCCGGCGTGGGAGGCAGGGGCGAACTCCCACACCCCTGCGGTGCCGGTGGGCAACAGCCAGCCCAGCTCGCGCAATCGCGCGGCGACGACTCTGGGCGCTGTGCCGATCCCGGCTCGCTCCACTAGTCGGGCGAGGTCCGCGAGGGTAACTACGCGGGCGGCGTCGAGCTCCAGCTCGGCGAGGATGGGACTCAGCGACGGCGGGATCCGGCGTGGCATCAAACTATCAGAAGTATCCATATCTGATACTTCACTTCCAGTCATGACACACATCATACCGGACGGGCCCCGCGTGTCAATAGGTACTGGGAAATATCAGAATTCGATACATACCTCGGTCGCACGACACACACAGTGCGGCCGAGCCACCTCCAAAGCAGGCGCAGTTTCTGCCAATTCAGGACAGGGATGGGTCGGTAACGCCCACCACGACGTCAGCCCCCCAAGAAGCACTCGGGTCGGTGGGGGTGGCCCCGACGCGGACGTCGGCACCCGTGTGGGGCGCATCGGCCGATTCCTACTACTCGCCCGACTCCTGTTCGCTGGAACGTACCAATCGCGTTGGCAACTGATCGGAGGCTCGACGCTCATCTCGTCGCTCATCTCCAAGTAGCGGCGCGACAGCGCCTTAAGCGCCATTCGGGTGGCCTCGTGGGGATCACGGTCATCTGGGGGACGGAACTTCGCGCAGTGGGCCACCCGATCGGCTGTCCTTGTGGACATTGACTTGCGAAGCGTCGCCGGTGCGGTGACGATGAGGTCGCGGATCTGCAGCGCGAGCCGGGTCCTGGAGTCGCGGGCCGAGCAGTAAGCGATGCGCAGCACCCGGATTGATTCGACGATGTCAGCGTGGTCCTTGGGCACGACCGCGGCCTCGCCGTTCAGGGCGGCCCGGGCGGCGGCCTCGGCGTCGACGGGGTCGGACTTGCCGCGTTGGCGGCGCATCTGGCGGTTGGGGCGGTTGACCTCGACGACCTCGACGCCGTGGCCCTGGAGGTGACGGGTAAGTCCGGTGCCGTAAGAACCGGTGCCCTCGACACCGACTCTCACGAGCGTGCCGAACCCCTCCAGCCAGTGCCGCAGGGCCGCGTAGCCCTTGGCGTTGGCGTCAAAGGACGCCGTGTCGAGGATCTTTCCCCGTTCGTCAACGACGGCCGCCACGTGGACGTCCTTGTGTGTGTCGACCCCGCCGAACACGGGGGATGATTCTTTTGCCATGATGGTTCTGCCTTCCTGATTGATGGGAGGGCACCGCCGGCGGGTCGGCGGACAGGACACACATGGTGTTTGTCAAGGCTCCTATTAGGTCACGTCCGTCCGGCCAGCTGGTGCAGGTCCCCGGCGCGGAGTTGGGTCGACAGATCAGACATCAAGGCACAAGGCCAGTCACACTTCGAGTCAGGCCCAACCCCCCACCGGGGACCTAACCATTATGTGTGTCACACCCGCAGTGCATTGTGGTGATGCACTTTTGTAGGTGTGACCTCGTCAGTTTTGTATGTAACCCCTGGTGGGCCCGGCGGGACTCGAACCCGC
>JAJYLA010000061.1 GCA_021788115.1 Actinomycetes bacterium
CCTGGTACTCCTTCGAGCGGGACGTGGTGCTGGCGCCGGCCGGCGGCTGAGCAACCCGGCGACCGTCGACCGCAGCACCCGCGCGCGAACCGGTGGCACGCCCGATAGACTGCTCTACATATGCCGCCAATAGCATATGAAATAGTAAGCATATGAGGCGGCGCAGGCCGCGATACGAGAGGAGAGCACGTCATGCTGCAGACCGGACTGGAGCACATCGAGTCGGAACTGGCCTTCAAGGAGACCCTGGCGGACAACGAGAACGTCATGATCTGCTGCGGCCGCATGGGCCCGATGTGCCTGCCCGTCTACGGCGTCATGGAGACGCTCACGCCCGACTATCCGCACGTGGCCTTCCGGGACATGGACTTCGACCAGCCCGTGGCGAGCGTCATCCGCAGCCTGCCGGAGGCGTCAGGCTTCATGGGCCTGCCCTTCACCGTCTACTTCAAGAACGGCGAGGTCGTCGCTGCGACGAGCAGCATCCAGACCATGGAGCAGGTCACCGCCATCCTCGACGAGAGGTTCGGCACCGAAGCCTGACCGGGCCGGCCGATGAACACGGACTACGACATCGTCGTCCTCGGAGCGGGACCGGCGGGGCTCACCGCGGGGATCTACGCGGCGCGCGCCCGCCGGTCGGTGCTCATCCTCGACAGCGGCACAGTCGGCGGCCAGACGGTCCTCACCGACAAGGTGGCCAACTACCCGGGCGTGGTGGAGACCTCCGGCCAAGGGCTGTCCCAGGCCATGGCGCAGCAAGCCCGAACCTTCGGGTGCGAGATCAAGGGGTTCGCCCGGATAGCGGAGGTCGACCTCTCCGCCGAGGCCAAGGCGGTCACGCTGAAAAACGGCACCCGCGTCACCGCCCGAGCGGTCATCATCGCATCCGGCGGCGTCCCCCGGAAACTGGGGGTGGACGGCGAGCAGCGGTTCGTCGGCCGGGGGATCTCCTACTGCGCCACCTGTGACGGTGACTTCTTCACCGACCGCCCGATTGCCGTCATCGGCGGCGGCAACTCGGCCCTCGAGGAGGCGGTGTCCCTCTGCCGGTACGCTTCACGGATCACCGTCATCCACGAGTTCGACCACTTCCAGGCCGAGCCGTGGATCGTCGCGGAGGCGCGGGCCAACGAGAAGATCAGCTTCCTCATGAACCAGCGCGTGCTCGGCTTCACGGGGGAGTCCGCGCTGTCCTCGGTGCGCTCGGCCGACAAGGAGGTCGGCACCATCACCGAGACTCAGGTCGACGGCTGCTTCGTGTTCATCGGCTACGTCCCCAACTCCGACGCCTTCGAAGGCCAGGTCAAGATGACCGAGCGCGGTGAGGTTCTCACCGACGACGCCCTGCAGACCAGCCTCCCGGGGGTCTTCGCGGCCGGCGACGTGCGCCACAAGCGGGTCCGCCAGATCACCACGGCGGTGGCCGATGGCACGGTGGCGGCGCTCTCGGCTCTCGACTACCTCAACGAGGCCGCTTCGTGACCGACCTGGTGACCCGAGTCTGCCGGGCGCTCGGCCACCCGGCGCGGCGGACCCTGCTGCAGGCTCTATCCCGGTCCGAATGCGACGTCGGAAAACTCAGCGCCGGCTCCGGCCTGGACCAGCCCACCGTGTCCAAGCACCTCGCGGCTCTGCGCAGCGCCGGCCTGGTCCAGGTGCGCGTCGAGGGACGTCGCCGCTGCTACACCCTCAGCCATGAAAAGCTCGTGAAGCGGCTGCTCGACCTGCTCGCCGAGCTGGAGGGGATGGAGGGGATGGAGGTCGTGTCCGCCCGCCGGGGCGAACGGCAACTTCCCTCGCGACGCTGAGGGCCGGCGCCAGCGGGAAGGCCGAGGGACCCCCTGTCAGCACCCTCCTGCGGAGCCCGTCTCGCAGCCGGGTCGATGACCCTCGCTCACGACGGCGCCGCACTCGGGGCAGACGAGGTGAGCCCAGCACGCCGGCTCGCCTCCCTCGCCGGTCTCGTCGCCGGCACCCTCGGGGGCCGGGCGCCTTCGGGCGAAGTCCTCTTCCACCGCGCTGCATCGTATTCCGGGCGCCCGTCGAACCGTGGCGTCCCCGCCTCACCGCACCTCGAGAGCATCCGCCAGCAGGCGCCACTCGTCCAGCGGCATCCGGTCGGGCTCGGCGGTCAACACCTGGATCGCAACGTGGTCGGCCCCGGCATCGAGGTGGGAGCGCACGTGGCCGGCGACGCGTTCGACGGGACCCCAGCCCACGAGGGCGTCCACGAGCCGGTCGCTCCCGCCACCGGCGAGGTCGTGCTCCCCGTAACCGAGTCGCAACAGGTTGCGCCGGTAGTTGTCCAGCTGCAGGTAGGCGCCGAGATGCTGGCGGGCGACCCCGCGGGCCTGGTCGGGCTCCGTCTCGAGGACCACCGCGACCTCCGGGCAGAGCAACTTCCCCGGCCCGAGGACCTCGCGCGCCCGGCGCGTGTGCTCGGGGGGCACCAGGTAAGGGTGGGCCCCGTCGGCGCGGGCGCCGGCGAGGGCCAGCATGCGCGGTCCGAGCGCAGCGAGCACCCGTACCATCGCCGAGGGCTCCGGCGCCGGGGCGAGGTAAGGGGAACGGTCCATCGCGTCCAGGTACGCGCTCATGGCCTGGACGGGTCGCTGGTAGCGGTGCCCGCGAGGCTCCACCAGGCGGTCGTGGCTCACTCCGAGGCCGAGCAGGAACCGCCCGTGCCACGCCTCGGCGAGGGTTCGCTGGCCGGCCGCCATGGCCATGGGATCACGCGCCCAGATGTTGGCGATTCCGGTGGCGACCACCAGCCGGGTGGAAGCCGACAGCAGCAACGATGCGTTCGCGAAGGCCTCACGGCGGGAGGCCTCGCCGACCCACAGCGCACCGAACCCGAGAGCCTCGATCTCCGCGGTGGCGTCGCGGACAGCGGAGGAAGGCCGGCGGTCCAGGGCGGATGTCCACAGCCCGTAGCGACCGAGTTCCATGTGAGGAGGTTAACGGCCCACCGCCGGCGCTTCCGGCGCCGGGATCTCGTCGAGCCGCCTCCCCGTCGCGGCGTGCGAACCGGGGCAGCGGGGCTGCCCATCCTTCGCCGACGCCGGCCGGGTGGCTACGGTTCCGAGCATGGCCACCGCAGGGCGTCCCGCATCCTTCGAGGGATCACCCGAGGGTCGCCGCGCCAGGACCCGCGCCGGGCACCGGAATCCCGTTCCCTGCCCCGGCGCCGAGGGCTGAGATGCCCGGCCGGCTCTCACTTCCGACTCCTGGCGGAGAGCCCTTCAGGAGGGTGCGCGTCGGGCTGGTCGCCCTCGCTGCCGTCGTGGCGGCGGGCACGGCGGGGTATCTGGCTCTGGGCTACGGCCCGCTCGACGCCGTCTACCAGACGATCATCACCGTCAGCACGGTGGGGTTCGGAACGCCCCACCCCCTCGACGGAGCCGAGAAGGCGTTCACGATCGCCCTCATCCTCGTCGGGGTGGGCACCGCGCTGTACACCTTCACGGTGACCCTCGAGGTGCTCCTCGAGGGCCACATGCGAGATCTGGTCAGGAGGCGCCGGATGGAGAGAGACATCGCCCGCATGCGCGGCCACGCGATCGTCTGCGGGTGGGGCCGGGTGGGCCGGGAGGTGGCGCGCTTCCTGAGCAACGCCGGCCAGCAGGTGGTGGTCGTCGATCGCGACCACGAGAGGATCGCCGACATCCCGCACGCGTCGGTCCTCGGAGACGTCACCGAGGACGACACGCTGCACGCCGCGGGGATCGAACGGGCGGGCGCCCTGGTCGCTGCCCTCGACACCGACGCCGACAACCTGTTCGTGACCGTGTCGGCCCGGTCCCTGCGCCCCGACCTGCCGATCATCGCCCGGGCGCGCAACGACACCTCAGAGCCCAAGCTGCTGCGCGCCGGCGCCAACCGGGTCGTCAACCCGCAACGCCTCGGCGGTGATCGCATGGCCGCGTTCGTCACTCAGCCCCATGTCGTCGACTTCGTGGACGTGGTCATGCACGACGGCACCCTCGAGTTCCGCCTCGAAGAGGTGAAGGTCCCCGTCAATTCGCCCCTCGACCAGGCCACGCTTCGATCCACCAGCCTGCACGACCGCACCGGCGCACTGGTGCTCGCCGTCCGACACGCCGACGGAAGGTTCACAACGAACCCGTCGCCGACGATGCCCATCACCCACGGCGACGTGTTGATCAGCGTGGGAACCGCGGCGCAGCTCGAGGCGCTGGTTCGAATGGTCGCCTCGTAGAAAAAGAGAGCCGCGTCGCCGCTAGCCGGCGGCGTTGACTTCACCCGCCGCGACCGCGCCCGCCCGGACCGGCTGGTCCTCCCCCGCAGGACGAGCCCGGCCACGGAGAGGCTTGGTACCGAGGAAGGACCCGCCGAGGATCAGCACGAATCCCACGCCGGTTCCGAGACCGAACTTCTCCCCCAGGACCACGACCCCCAGCACCACCGCGACGGCGGGATTGACGTAGGTGATGACCGTGGTGCGCATGGCTCCCACCTCACCCACGAGGGCAAAAAAGACGAGGAACGCCGCGGCCGTGCACACCACGCTGAGCGCCGCCATGGAGCCGATCACCGATCCCGAAAGTGCACCGTGGGGAAGCTGGAAGGCGGCGACCGGCGCGTAGATGACGGTGCAGAGCACAAGGGAGGAGGCCACCACACCGAGTCCCGGCAGATCCGACAGGCGCTGGGCGAGGATCCACGGGCCCCCCGCGTAGCCGACCGCGACCACGCCGAGAGACACCGCCGCCAGCAGGCTGGAGCCGGCGGTGTCCAGGCCGACGAGGGCGACGACCCCCGCCATCCCCAGCGCCAGGCCGGCGACCCTGCGCGCGTCGAGGCGGTCGGTCCCCGTCATGACAGCCAGGACGGCTCCGACGAGGGGAACCGCCGCTATCAGAAGGCCAGTCAGAGAGCTCGAGAGGTGGCGCTCCGCGTTGAAGAGAATGAACCAGGGCACCGCGATCTCCGCCACGGTGTAGCCGAGAAGCCACCTCCAGCGCCGCAGCACGGGGAGAAGTGCGCCTCGAGCGGCGGCCAGGGGCACCAGAAGGATCGCGGCCCCACCCGTGCGCACGAGCACCAGGAAAGCGGGGCTGACCTCCCGGACGGAGATCTTGATGAACAGATAGGGAAGCCCCCAGATGACGCCGAGGACGGCGAACAGCAACCACCCTCGCCGCGTCATTCACCGCTCCCTTCGGGGCCGCCTTCGCTATCCATACCTCCCAGCATGGTACGCCGGCCGGCCGTAGGACCCGGACGGTCCGGGGATCAATCGAGGCTGGCGACCGGCGTGGCGTAGGCGATCCGCACCTGAGGCGGGTCCGCCAGGCTGTTGTGCACCGTGCAGTGGGAGGCAACCGCCAGAAGCGCCTCCCGCCGATCCTCGGGCACGGAGGGCGGGATCTCCAGGTTGATGGCGATGTCCCCCACGCGTGAGGGGCGCGGAGCCATCGTGAACTCTGCGCTCACCGCGAGGCCTTCGGTGTCCAGGCCGTGACGCTCGAGGTAACGCCGGGTGAAAAAGGCCACACAGGACACGAGGCTGGCAACGAACATCTCGGTCGGGGTGGCGGCCGTGTCATCCCCGCCGTCGCCTATCGGCTGGTCGACGCGCCACACGTGGTCGCGCACCGCGATCTCGAACCTGTCTCCACCTCGGTGGCTCACGCGAATGATGTGGCCCATGTCCCTTTCTCCGGATCGGGTCGCCCGCAGCGACTCCTGCTGTATACCCCCCCTAGTATACGTGACGGCGGCAGGCGACCTCCTTTCCTGGAGGGCGTGGCGCTCATCGGGCTTCGCCGTGACCGCGCGGCAAGGTCCGGCCGACGGCCGGACCGGCTCCTCGTTGCGCCGGCCTTTTTCCCTCCGCTTATACCCCCTGGGGTATTATGATGGAGCTCGGGCAGCCCGAGGCCGGGCGCCCAGAAATCCAACAAGGAGGCAGTGATGGGGTTCGTCGCATTTATGGGCCGCACCGCCGGGCGCGTGGCGCGGGCGGGCGCCGGTGTCGTCCTCATCGTGGCGGGCGTGCTCACCGGTGGGGTGGGCGGCTGGATCCTCGCCCTGGTCGGCCTGGTTCCGCTCGCCGCCGCGGCGTCCAACGTCTGCCTCTTGGCCCCCCTCTTCCACGCGCCGCTGCGCGGCCGGGCCTGAGACCGGCCCGCGCCCGACACCAATACCCGACGAAGGAGGATCGATGGCCCGACAACCGGACGGACATGGACAAGCACCCAACACCGAACGGCGTCACCGGGTCCTGGTCTTCACGACACCTACGTGCTCGTGGTGCCAGCGGACCAAGGCGTACCTGAGGGAGCGGCGGGTCTCCTTCCGGGAGATCGACGTGTCACGCGATGCCGCCGCGGCGCGGGACCTGGTCCGTCGTAGCGGCCAGATGGGCGTGCCGGTCGTTGAGATCGACGGGAGGATGATCGTGGGCTTCGACCGGCCCAAGATCGACCGGCTTCTCGGATTCGCGTGATCGCCCCACCGACCGCTTTTCGCAGGCTCGCATCAATCACGACAGGAGGAATCAGATGCTGACAGACGAGGTCCGTCCCCTCGGCAGCCGTGTGCTCGTCCGGGTGCTGGAGGAGGAGAGCGTGATGCCCTCGGGGCTCGTGCTCCCCGACACCGCCAAGGACAAGCCCCAGCGCGGCGTCGTCGTCGCCGTCGGAGACACCGAGGACGACATCGACGTGTCCGTCGGGGACCGCGTGCTGTTCCCGAAGTACACCGGCACGGAGCTCCGGCTGGACGGCGCCGACCACCTCATCCTCGAGGCGACCGAGCTTCTCGCGGTGCTCGGCCAGCGCGACACCTCCGAGACCTGATCCGGGGGAAACCGGCACGCCGGCGGCCGCCGGCGGCGCCCCGGGCTCAGGCCGAGGGACGCTGCCGGCGACCCAGGCGCACCCGGAGCCTTCGGGAGCCAGCAGGGTGCCTGCGGGCGGCCTGTGCCAACAGGTCGCGGCGGTGTTCGCGCGCCATCTGCTCCACGATCCAGGGATTGATCATTGCTGTCCTTTCGGCTACCCCGCTTCTCCAGCGGCCTGCCGCCAGGGTACCGCAGAATCCATCGGTTGATTAATATTGTTGGATATAGTTATCTAGCTATGCCAATCGCCGAGAGGGAGCCCATCCAAGAACGCGACCGGCCGGTCCGGTTCGCCGTCCGCAGATCGATCGCTCTCGAGGTCCTCTGGGCGTCCTGCTGCGGCGAGGACGAGAGCTCCTACCCCGTACGGGAGTACTTCTACTCCTCCATTCCCGACCTCCGTCGCGAGATGCTCGCCTTCTGGAGCGACGGCCACGACGACTTCAGCGAGCTGGTCATCCTCGGCGACCAGGGAGGGGTCCTCTTCGCGGACGACCCGGAGGCCCTCTGGGCGGGCGTCGAGGCGGCGGCGGCACGTCACGTGCGCTTCGAAGCGCTCGCGTCCGAGAAGCCGGCCGTGCAAGAAGCGCTGCGCCGCCGGGTGGAGCGACTCCACGACGACCCCGGGCTACGGGAACGCTGGATGACGTTGATGCGTCGCATCTGGGGGGTCGTGGTCGCACGGGGCTGGGCAGAGGAGGGCGAGGCCTTCGTCGAGGCGGCCGAGTGGGAGTTGCGCGCGAGGCTGCCGGAGAGCGGCTCTTATAAGGATCTCCAGCCACTGATCTCTTCCGACTGGGGGGGCCGGCTCCCGCAGCTGGTCCGGGAGGCGGCGGCGGAAGGGCGCGAGGTGACCGTCGTGCCGGCGTGGCTCAGCCGGTCGGGCCTGATGCTCTCCCTCGCGGGCCGGCTGCTCATCGGGCCGTCGGTCCCCCGTCCTCGCGCGGGTCCGGGGATGGGGACACGCGACCGGGCGAGGAGGTTCAAGGCACTCGGGGATCCCACCCGCCTGGCCATTTTCGAAGCGATCGCGCGCCGGTCCCGCACCGTGGGAGAGCTCGCGCGCGAGCTCCAGATCGCGCAGCCGACTGTCTCCAACCACGTGCGGCTGCTGCGCGAGGCGGGGCTTGTCGGTCAGGAGACGGCGGGGGGCCGCCGGCTCGAGCCCGACCTCGCGGCCTTCGAGCGCTTCCTCGACGAGGCCCGCCGGGCGACCGTCAGGGAACACCGCGGCGCCGGCGAGCCGGCGGCGGACACCGCGACGACAGACCCGCCCGATGCGGGGGGCGTCTAAGCCTCGATCCACCGATCGGCCTCGGGTAGAGGCGCTCGGAGTGCGCAAATGACGGCTCGCGGCTGGAGGCGGGGTTCGGAGGTGCATCGGCGTCGCCGGACCCGCGTGCGTTCAAAGGTTCTTGCGGATCTGGGTTGTCAGCGCGTGGTGGTCGCCCGCGGTGCGCCTGCCGCCGGTGCTGTCTCAGCAGGTCAGCGGCTGAAGAGCACGCAGGGCGAGGAGCCGGCGCTGGAACCAATGCCGCCACGGCCAGTTGAGCGGCCACGCAGCGTCGGTGTGCCGGCCCGGTTGACGAGCCGACCGGGCATGTCGATGAGCTGACGTCTCACCGTGCGAGCCACGGTGAGTTTGGAGACGGGTCCGTCCTGTCCGATCGTGGCCGTCCAGCGGATGAGGTTGTGAGCCAGCACCGCGCGGCACAGCGAGGCGCCGTTGGCGAAGAACTTGCCGGAGGGAACGTGTTCGAGTCCGGCACCTTCTTTGAGGTCCCGGACGGCCAGCTCGACGACGGCGTGCTCGCGGTGGAAGGCGTCGACCTCGACGGCGTCGCCGGTCAGGTCGGTGAGGAACGCGAAGTGTCGCCAGTCCGGCCACAGCTTGGCCTGATGTGTATCGGTCAGGCGGGTGCGACGCACGATGAGACGCCGGCATTGGTAGTCGCACTCGGCGACTTGGGCTTTGCCGTCGGCGGTGTAGTCGATGTCGACCCAGGCGTCCTCTGCAATGGCAGCGATCGCCCCGGAGATGCCTTTGGTGTTGGTCCGCACGGCCATCGTGTAGCGAACGTCGAGTCTGGAAAGGACGGCCAGGGTGTCCTTGGACCAAAAGCCCGAGTCGAAACGCATCACGATCTCGCCGGTCGCTGCGGCCCGACGCACCCGAGCGACGAGCTCCTCGACGAAGCGCCTCGTTCCTCGCTGCGTGTCGGCCGAGCCCTTACGCATGCGGGCATGCAGGACCTCGCCGGTCTCCGCACGGGTGGCCAATATCGGGTGGTAGCCCAACACCTTGGTGTAGCCGAAGGCGGCACCTTCTTTGGGCTTGCCCACCACCTCGCAGACGGTGGAGTCGAGATCGATGACCAGCCGCCGAGCCCCCGGACCGGCGCCCTGTCTCCAGGCTCGTTCCAAAGTGGCACCCACCACCGCCTCGAGCTGTCGGACATGGCCGAAGGTGAAGGCCCGCAGGAAACTGCCCAGCGCCGAGGGTGCCATCACCCGATGGGGCAGTACCCCAGCAGTGTTTCCCGACCGCAGCACATCGGCGTGATCGATGTGGGAGCCGCCGGCCACGATCGAATGCACCAGGGTCAGCACCTTGCGGCCCGGCAGCGCCCCGCCGACCTTGCCGACGAGTCGGACAGTCGCATTGATGAGGGTTTCCAGCTCCAGCCGCAAGACCAATGTCCCGACCGGGATCGGTCCGGCGTTGGCCACCAGGTTCGGGTCATCAAAGCTCACCCCGACGCGGTCCAAACCGTGCGATACTCGACTCACTGAAAGTGCCTCCCCGGTTGGCGACGCTGGTGACTTCGAACGTCGTCATCGTCGCAGCCCGGGAGGCCTTTTTCGCGGATGCGCGACCTCTCGCACACGATCCAGCCCGCGTGGCTCGCCTTCTCCGGCACTGCGTCCGCGACGTGTCGGGTCGTCCGTGTTCCCCTTGGCCAACCTCCTTCCCTCCACCACCTCCGTAACCGGTCCCCCGGCGTTGTTCGGCGGCTTCGCAGGTACTACGAGGTTGTCTGACTTCCCGCGCTCGTCCATCTCAGGCGTGCGGCCATGGCCTTCCCTGAGCGGCCCGTCCGGTGATCACCCGGGCGGGCGAGCGCGGGGCCTCCCGTTTCTCGCGCATGGAGGTTCCGTACATGCCATGGTTCTGTTACCGCGCGGGACCCCCCAGCGGATCGCGATAGCGCTGCTGGCGGTGTTGCCTTTCGCTTCCGTAGACGGCGTCGGCGTCCCGGACTCTGTGATTACGCGGCTCAATAGCCCAGCCTGCACGTGCCCCTGTCAACGCTTCGCCGGCACCCTTGCGGACGACGACGCATGACTCGGGGTCACCGTGGGTCGCTACTCCTTCGGCGTGGAGCTCTTCCATCTCCTCCTCCATGCCGGTTTATCCCGGCGCTCCTACGACCCCCTCCGACTCCCTCTCGGCTGCCGGCCACTTCCCAGGAGCACTGGTTATAGACAAGCGCGCTCCCGATCCCCGCAGGATCAGGGCCGAGTACGGCCTCTCCAGTTCCCTCGCTGACCTTCTGACCGTTCCACGTCCCCTACGCCGGGAGGTCCCTCGGCGCCCGCTCCAGGCTCTCTGGTGCCTTCCATGGCCTTCGCCAAAAACACACAGGCTCGGCTCCCCCACTTCCCCGCACACGCGGGATCCTTGACGACGCTGCAGACTTCGCTTCATGCTGCGGACCGGCCATTTGATCCACCCCGCTCCGACCCCGGCCTCTCAACCGGACCCGGGAGCTTCACTACCGGGGATCCTGGCGTCTCCCCGGACCGGACTCGCACCGGCAGGCCAACAAGAGCCTGCGTCCGGCCTATGTCATGACCCCTCCTTCGGGCTCAAGCACCCAGCCGGACTGCTGGACGCACGTCTTTCGAGGCTAGGGGCTCAGCAGCGCCACGTCCCCCGCCGCGAGCGGCGGACCGAGCAGGGGGCCCTGGATCAGATCACAGCCGAGATCCGTGAAAGCCTGACGATGGCCGTCGGTCTCGACCCCGGTGGCGATCGTCGTGATGCCGAGCACGCCGGCAAGCTGGGTGATGGCGCTCACGATGAGGCGGTCCCGCGAGCTCGACTCGACCAGGCACGCGAAGGACGTCTCTAGCTTGATCGCCGTGATCGGCAGCTCGCGGATGTGCGACATCGACGAATAGCCGGTTCCGAAGTCGTCGAGGGCCAGCCCGACGCCATCGGAGCGCAGGGCCTCGAGGACCTCCACGGTCGACGGCACGAGCTCGAGCGCCGCTCCCTCGGTGAGCTCGAGGCAGACGCGGCGGGGATCGACACCGCTCGACAGGATCGCCTCCCTGACCCCCCGCAAGAGACCGGCGTCGAAGGGCTGCAAGGCCGACAGGTTCACGTACAGGTCGACGGCCGCGCCCGCCCTCCCCCAAGCAGCGGCGGCGCGGCTGCTCTGCGCCAGGATCCAGCCGTCGAGTTCGCGCACCATCCCGGCACGCTCCGCCATCTGGATGAAGTCGTCGGGGCCGAGCCCCCGCACCGGGCGATCCCATGCCACGAGAGCTTCCACGCCGCACACCCGGCCGCCCGATGCCGGGGCCAGCGGTTGATAGACGAGGGTGAGCTCCCCGCCGACCAGGGCTTCGTGGAGGTGCTCCCTGAGCTGCCGGCGGTCCTGGAAGCGCTCCTTGATGCCCTCGTCGTAGAACTCGCAGCGGTTGCGGCCCAGCTCCTTACCCCAGTACATGGCAGCGTCGGCCGCCTGCAGGAGCTCGGCCGCTGTCTGGCCCGGCTCGCTCAGAGCGACGCCGATCGTGGCCCCGAACTCGATGGTGCGGCCTCCGACGGTGTGCGGCAGCGACAACGCCTCGCGCACCCGCCCCGCGAGAGCCATTGCCTCCGTCTTCCCGCTTATGTCGGTGCACGCGATCACAAACTCGTCTCCGCCCAGGCGAGCCACGATGTCCGAGCGCCGCTCCACGGACACGAGCCGCTCGGATACCAGCACGAGCATCTCGTCGCCGACGTCGTGACCGAAGCGGTCGTTGACCTCCTTGAACCGGTCGAGGTCGATGAACATCACGGCGACCGCCCGGTCCGTCGCGCGGTGCCTGACCAACAGCGCCTCGAGGATCTCGAAGAAGTGGCTCCTGTTGTACACCCGCGTCAGCGGGTCGTGGCTGGCCGCATGCGCCAGGCGGCGCTCCAGCCTGCGGCGGTCCGTGAAGTCACGGATGTCCCAAAGCAGATGGGATCGATTGGTGCCGGCGTCGATCGGCGCCACCGTGATCGACGCCAGGAACGGCCGACCCCGGCGAGGGTGCAACTCCAGCTCGGTCCTGTTCGATTCGCCGCTCACGGCCAGCTTCCCGAGGAGGCGGATGAAACGGCTCCGCTCCCCCGGCGACACGAACACTGTGACCGGCTTGCCGATCATCTCGGCGGGCGAGAGACCCAGCATCGAGGCCGCCTGGTCACTGGCCTCGATCACCACGCCGCTGGCATCGGTCTCGAGGACTCCGTCGGGGGTCTTGGCAAAAAGATCCCGGTAGCGGCGACGGCTCTCCTCGAGGGCCACGGAGCGATCGGCCAGATCGGTAGAGGCCACGGCGAGGCCCTCGATCGCCTCGGTCAGGCCGGATACCAGATCCTCGTGGAGCCGGGCACCGGCGGGTCCGAGGGCCGCGACGAGCTTCGAGGCGCGCTGGCCCACCTCGCTCACCATCTCGCGGATCAGACGGGCAGTGTCAGCGATGGTGCGCCCCTCCATCCATTCGTGCTCGGTCCTCGTCCCCACAGCATACGGTTGGGAAGGTCCTCCTATGAGCCCGCTCCGGTTGGGGCAGCTGGCCGGCAAGTGGCATCAGATTCCGGAGAGGGGGTTCTTTCTGATTTTTCCGTTCCTTCCCCGGCCCGGGTCTCCACGGCAAAAGGGACGACCACGTCCCGCTCGGGGCCGCGGCGGCCGGGGATCAGTAGGCCGAGACGTTCTCGAAGTAGCGTCGCGGGTTGTCCTCGAGCATCGCGGTGATGTGCTCCTCCTTGACACCCCGCTCTCGCAGCGCAGGCAGGACATCGGCGGAGATGTACCCGTAGTGCCAGTTGGGGGCTGCCGCTTTCACCATGTCGGGATCGAACCAGTCGTTGTAGCACGACGCGTCGTGCGACAGCACCATTCGGTCGGCGTACCCCTCCTCGCAGAGACGGGCGACCGTCTCGACCCTTGGCTCCATGGGTAGCAGCACGTCGATGCCGAACCGGTCCATCCCGAGGTACGACCCGGTGTCGGCGAGGGCCCTCAGGTATGCGAGGTCTGTCGAATCACCGCTGTGGCCGATCACCACCCGGGAAAGGTCCACGCCCTCCTCGCGAAGGACACGCTGGGCGATGAGGCCGCTCTCATTGCCCACATAGGTGTGCACCGTGATGGGAGCGCCCGTCAGCCGGTGGGCCCGGGCGACAGCGCGCAGCACCCGCTCGACGCCGGGTGTCAGTCCGGGCTCGTCGATGGCGCACTTGAGGAACGCCGCCTTGACGCCTGTGCCGGCGATCCCCTCGATGATGTCCTTGACGAACAGGTCGACCATGGGGTCCTCGCCGCCGAACATGGTGCCCGGGCCGACGTAGTGGAACCCCGGCGGGATGTCGTTGTAGGTGTAGAGGCCCGTTGCGACGACCACGTTGAGGTCGACCTGCTCCACCACCCGCAGCACCCTCGGGATGTACCGCCCGAGCCCCACGACCGTCGGGTCGACGATCGTCCGTATCCCGAGCGACGCGAGGTCTCGAAGCCTCTCCACCGCGTCGGCCTCACGGGCCTCCTCGTCCCAGTGTGCCGGGTAGTCGGGATAGTTCTGCCGCAGGTCGGGTGTGACTATGAAGATGTGCTCGTGCATGAGCGTCACCCCCAGGGACGCCGTGTCGACCGCACCCTTGAGCGTGTTCACCTGCGCCATGACGGCACCCTCCCGTCTCGCCCATCTGTCGATTTTCTCGCTGTGGCACCGCCCTCGGGCGCCCTCGGGCGCCACGATGGGGACGCCCCGGTGCGCGCGTCGGGCGGGTGGGGGCCCACTGTACGCCGGTGCCGGGGCGTCTGGCGTCTGGCGGTGGGCGTCTGGCGGTGGGCGTCTGGCGGTGGGCGTCTGGCGGTGGGCGTCTGGCGGTGGGCGTCTGGCGGTGGGCGTCTGGCGGTGGGCGTCTGGCGTGAGCCAGGACGCCCGCCGGAGGAGGGCTCAGTCCTTGTCGAGAACGGCTTGCACCTCGAGGGTGATGCCGATCTTGTCGCCGACGAGAACCCCGCCAGCGTCGAGGGGAACGTTGAACTCGATAGCGAAGTCGGAGCGGCTGATCTCGGTCCGGCCGGAGAATCCGGCGCGCACGCCACCCCACGGATCCGAGGAGACGCCGTTGAACTCGAGCGCCAGATCGACCGGCCGGGTGACGCCGTGGATCGTGAGATCCCCGGCGACGATGTAGTCCCCGCCAGAGGGACGCACCTCCTTCGAGACGAAGACGATCCGAGGGTGCTTCTCCACCTCGAAGAAGTCGGACGAGCGAAGGTGCGCGTCGCGCTGCTCGTCGCGCGTGTCGACCGACGAGGCGTCGATCGCGGCCTCCACTTTGGAGTCCAGCGGATCGTCGGCGATCGTGATCGTGCCCTGGAAGGTCTTGAAGGTCCCGCGAACCTTGCTGACCATCAGGTGGCGGACCACGAACCCCACCTCGGAGTGCACCGGGTCGATGGTCCACGTGCCTGTGGCAAGACCGGGAAGCTCGATGGTGGACATAGTCATGGTGCAAAACCTCCGTCGATCCGAATGTAGTTGATGCGTCAATCACCATACCGAACTGTGGTTGATCTGTCAACTACCTAGACTGGTTGCCGTGAACGTTCCCGCGTGGCTGGACAGGGAGGAGGCCGAAGCGTGGCGGGGCTGGATCGTGATGACCCAGCTGCTACAGGCACAGCTCGCCCGCGACCTCCAGAGCGATAGCGGGCTGTCGGACGCGGACTACACCGTCCTCGTGCGGCTATCGGAGTCTCCCGACGAGCGCGTCCGGATGACGGAGTTGGCCACTTCCCTCGACTGGTCGAAGAGCCGCCTATCCCACCAGGTGGCCCGCATGGAGGCCCGGGGCCTGGTCCAGCGGCAGGAATGCCCGTCGGATGCACGGGGGGCGTTCGCCGTGCTGACCCCCCTCGGCCGGGCGGAGATCCACAGCGCCGCTCCGGCCCACGTCGCGAGCGTCCGCCGGCACTTCATCGACCTGCTGGACCGGGAGCAGCTTGCCGGCCTGACGGCCATCGCGGACCGGGTGCTGGACCACCTGCGCAGCATGGGATGCCCGGGAGCGCTCGCACCCCCGGGGGCCGCGGACGGGGCGGCGGAGAGCGAAGGCTACGCCGGAGAGCGGCCTGGGGCCGCCGGCGCAACGGACGCGGACACCCGCCGGCGACGGCCGGACGTGGAGCCACCGCTCGAGCCGCCCGGCCGCAGGAGCGGGGCGATCACGGCGGCCGCCGCAACACCACCGCCCAGCAGGCAGGTCGCGCTCCACCCTCCGACTGCGTAGAGGGATGCAGCGGCGGCTGACCCTGCGGCGCCGCCGGCGAAGTAGGAGACCATGTACGAGGCGTTGGCTCGGCTTCGAGACTCGCCCGCCCCCCGGTAGATGACGCCCTGGTTCGTGACGTGCGTGCCCTGAACCGCGACGTCGAGCAGCACGATCCCCACCACGAGCACAAGCAGCCGCTGGTGGCCCAGCCATAGAAGACCCCAGGAGATCAAACCGACGCCGGAGAACAGCACCGTCGCACGGGACGTCCACCCCCGGTCGGTCAGGCGTCCGGCGAACGAGGCGCACAGCGCGCCGGCGGCCCCCACCAAACCGAACAGGCCGATCACGCCCTCGCTGTAGTGGTAGGGCGGCCCCGCGAGAAGAAAGGCGGCCGTTGTCCAGAAAATACTGAATTGGCAGAAGGCGAGGAATCCGAGCAAAGACCTGCGCCGTAGCGTCGCATCCGTCGCGAATACACGTACCGTCGAAGCGAGCAGGGACCCGTAGGCCAGCCGTGGCCGAGCCCTCTCTACCGGGAGCACTCGAGCCAGCACGGCCGCGAGCAGAAGCACCATCCCCGACGCCGCCGCGTAGACCGCACGCCATCCCGCCGCCCCGGCCACGAGCCCCGAGAGGGTACGGGCAAGGAGGATCCCGAGCAGCAGACCGCTCATCACGGTCCCGACGACTCTGCCGCGACGCTCGTCGTCGGCGAGCGTCGCCGCGAACGGTACGAGGATCTGCGCCGCGACGGAACCGAGTCCCACGACGAACGCCATCCCGATGAGGACCCCGATGCTCGGCGCCAGCGCCGACCCGGCCAGCCCGGCCGCCGTGAGCAGGAGCACCGCCGGCACGAGCCGGCGTCGCACCACCATGTCACCAACCGGCACGACGAGCGCGAGCCCGACCGTGAAACCGATCTGGGATGCCGTGACCACCAGCCCCGCCATGCCCGAACCCGTCCTCAGGTCGACGGCGATCGCATGCAGCAGCGGCTGCGCGTAATACAGGTTGGCCACAGCCATCCCGCAGCTGATCGCCAGCACCGCGACCAGCGTCGGGGACAGCGTCGATCTGCGGCCGACGGCTGCCGCGACGGCGGCTGCGGAGCCCCCGCTGGTGGGGCTGGGGGAGGCGGGCAGGCAACCAGGCGCGGCGGAGCACGGGGCGGAATCGGGGGAGGTCATTCCACATCCACCGTACATGGGTGGTTCTCAAAAGTCTCCGGCCGCTAGCCTCGGAAGGGTGACCGCAACCGAGACCGCACCGACGAAAGAACGCTGGCGGGCACAGTGGGCCGAGCTTTTCAGCGAAGTGGTGACGACCGGCCTGTGCACCGGCTGCGCTGGGTGCGTCGTCGCCTGCCCCCACGATGTCCTCGGCTACGACGACACCAACGGGGTGTACCGGCCCTACCACCTGGAAGAGGAGCTCGGCCCGGGAGACTGTGGTCACGGCCAGCGGGGGTGCACCAGCTGCACCCGCGCCTGCCCCCGGTTCCGCAACTGGGAGACCGAAGTCGACGGCTATCTCTTCGGGCGGGAGCGGCTGCCCGAGGAAGCGGAAGGGGTCTCCAGGGACATCTTCTTGGCGAGGGCGTCCGACCCCGAGGTGCTCGAGCGCGGCCAGGACGGCGGGCTCGTCTCCGCCATCCTCCTGTGGTGCCTCGAGCACGACAAGATCGACGCCGCGCTCGTATCCACCCTGGAGGGTGACGGCAGATCCTGGAAGCCGGTGCCGGCGGTGGCCCGGACCCGCGAGGAGGTCCTCGCCGCCGCGGGGTCGCGCTACACGTACTCGGCGAACACGCTCGCCTATACCCAGGCGGCCGCCGCCGGCTCGGAGCGTCTCGCCCTCGTCGGCATGAGCTGCCAGGCGTCGGTGCCCGCGGTCATGCGTGCCCGTAAGGCCGGAAAGGCCGGCCGCCGGCTGGCCCTGTCCATCGGGCTGCTCTGCTCGAAGACGTTCGACGACGCGATCTTCGAAGAGCTGTTCGAGGCCAAGTACGGGCTCGTGCACAAAGACATGGTCAAGATGAACATCAAGGGGGTCTTCCAGATCTGGATGCGCGACGGCTCGTACCACGAGATCCCCCTCAAGGAGTGCCACGGCTGGACGCGCGAGGGCTGCAAGGCTTGCCCGGACTTCGCGGCGGAGCACGCCGACATCTCCACGGGCGGCATCGGAGCCTTCAACGACTGGACGCTCACCCTGGTCCGCACAGACCTCGGGAGGGAGATCATCGACGGCATGGTCGCCGGCGGCGTCATCGAGACCCGGCCGGGCGACGACGATCCCGGCGCGATCGCCCTTCTCCGGAAGCTCGCCACAGTGTCGCGCCGGCGGTGGCCCGAGACCGCTGCTCCCGCGCCACGGCTGGGGGTGCCGCCGCCGAAGGTGAAGGCGCAGGGGTAAGACAGGTCGGGCCCGCCTGCCGGCGACCTGGCCGCTCCTTACTGGTCCATCTCCACGGCACCGCCATCGAGACCGGCGGCGGTGAGGCGGGATCGCATGAACAGCGGCATCGGCGGCGATCCGCCCGCCTCGACGGTCTTCCACAGTTCCCCGCTACCGGACCACACGTGGCAGGTGTCGCGCATGAACTCCATCGCCGGTCGTGAGCCGCCGGAGTACCACTCGGCGTCGGGCCCGTCGTCGCCTCCACGCATCGAGAACACGCACTGCAGGGCTACCGGCGCCATCGCCTGCAGCAGGGCGGTGGTGTGCGTGCATCCCCGCGGTCCCCCGAAGAGCTCGCGCACCTTGTGCGTGAAACCGCGCGCAATAGGAAGCCCGATGAGCTGATCGTAGTTCGCCGAGATGGACGGGCAGCTCGGCTGGGGGTGCACCTCGATCGCCACCTCGGCGCCTGCGACGACGAGGTCGGGGTAGGTCACGAAGAGATCCACGACCATGTGGTGGATCGTCAGCGGGCCCCCGCCGTCCACCCCCCCGGCGGCGGCGATGCGCCGGGCGATGTCCTGCCCCGGCTTGAGGTCCATGACCGCGCCGCGGATCATCATGGTTGCGCCGTCCACCTTCCAGGCGCGCACGAGGTACTCGCGCTGGTGGAGGACCCGCAGGTCGGGGTCCGGGGGCAGGAGGTCGGGGTGCCCCTCCCACCACGGGTTGCTCTCCGCCGGCGGCGGCCCTTGATCTGCCATCAGCGGTCGCCGAGCAGTGCCAGCTTGCGGTGGTCCCACGAGACGACCCTGGTCACGTCGAGCGCCACTACCACGCGGTTGACGATCGTCGCCTCCACCTCCGGGCGCTTCTCCGCGCTGTAGGGCCCGACGTAGCGCTCGTACATGGACACCCCGAGCGACCACAGAGCGTCGGGGTCCTCGAGGATCCGGGCGGTTCCGACCACCTCGACGCCCCGCAGCTCGTCGTAACGTTCGCCCGCCTCGACGAGGAAGGTGACGCGGGAGTCGCGCCGCAGGTTCTTGACCTTCTGCGACTTGCGCTTCGTCTCGACCGCGAGGGATCCGTCGAGGAAGCCGTACCACATCGCGACCGCGTGAATCGAGCCGTCCGGGTGTGCCGTGCACATGGCCCCGGTCCGTTGTTCGTGGAGGAACGTGTCGACCTCCTGTGCGGTCATCCGGATCTCGCGACGGCGATTGACCCCCATGGAACCACACTGCCACAGGACCGTTGAATGGCTCCACGTGGTGTCGGGACGCTAGGTTGGCAGGCCGCCATGGGATCCCTCATCAAGAAGCGCCGCAAGCGCATGCGCAAGAAGAAGCACAAGAAGATGCTGAAGGCCACGCGCTGGCAGCGCCGGGCCGGCCGTTAGCTGTTAGCGCCGGCTTTCCTGCGCCACTCCTCGAGTCGCTGCTCGGTCACGGCTGCGGCCGTCGGGCACTCCGCCGGATAGCGGAGGCGCGGTCCGCCGGCGGCCGGCGCCGGCACGGCGGGGCGGTCCGGCGGCGGCCGGCGCCGGCC
>JAJYLA010000062.1 GCA_021788115.1 Actinomycetes bacterium
GCCTCTCCGCCGCCCGCGGGGTGCTCGAGGCCGTCCTCGCCGGCGGGCGCAGCGCCGGCGGGCGCAGCGCCGCCCGGGGCGACTACCCCGATTCGGCCCCCTGACCCCCTCGGCCTCCTCGGAGGCGTGGGCCGTGGCGACGTCGCTCGAGTGCCGCCGCCGGTTCCAGCGGAGGAGCGCTCGGCTCGCGGCAAGCGGCCCCACGAAGAGAGGCAGGGAGACCACAAGATCGTGGTGATCATCACCGGATCTCGCGTCCGCGGCAGGAGGGCATGGCCGCGAGCAAGCGGCGGGTGCCGAGGTCCTCGTACGCGGCAGCGAACCGCCCGAGGGTGGCCAGGCAGACGTCGAGGGGCTGGAAGGTGCCCGCGGAGAGGGTGTGCAGCCAGGTCCCGAGGCCGAACACCGGCGTCGCCCGGTAGCGCGTCCACGCCTCGTCGCCGTCGGGGGCGTCCTCTACGCCGGCGCGGCGCAGCGCGTCGAGGTAACCGTGGAGAAGCTCCTTTTCGTCGCGGCGCCGATCGGCCGCGTCCAGAGAGCTCACGACGAAGTAGCCCACGTCGTGGGACCAGTTGCCGGTGCGGACCAGTTGCCAGTCGTAGAAGCCGGTGCGCCGCCCCGGCAGGGCGTAGGTGTTGCCGGGGTGCGGGTCGCCGTGAAGCACCGTCTGCGGGCCGCTCGCCGCCAGCAGCGCGCTGCAACGAAACCCCCGCTCGACGCCGCGGGCGTCGAGCCCCTGCGGCAGCAGCCCTGCCTGTCCGGCGTCGCGCAGGCGCCGCAACCCCCGCCCGATGCTCGCCCACGAGACGGGTGCCCAGCCCCTCCCCAGCCGCCAGGGACGTAGAAAGCCGAGCGACTCCGGCATCCGCCCCTCCCAGTACGCCGCGTGCAGGCGGGCGAGGCCGTCGAGCCCGGATCTCACCTCGGCCACGTCGAGGGCGGTGGTGGCGTCGTTGGGCCGTCCGCCATGGGCGGCGACGTCGTCCATCACGACGACCGTCGCGAGCCTCCGCCAGTCCACCCCGGCGGCGTAGGGCTCGGGGTGCTCCAGGGGAAGGGCCACCCCCGAGTCGGCCAGCCGGGCCTCCGCCGCCAGGGCCCCGAGCGCCGCCAGCGCCAGCCGGTGCAGGACCCGCCCGTGCGCCTTCACGAACACCGAGCCCGGGCCGGCGCCCTCCGCATACGAGAGTCGCAGCCGCGCCCGGTCGTTGGTGCCGCTCTCGACGCTGCCGAACTCGACATGCCCGACCACCGCGCCCGGGCAACGCCGTGCGAGGGCGGCGGTAACCCACGACGGCGTGACCTCCCCCCACGAGCGCGGAACGGGCAGCACGGCGCCATCCTGCCCCATGCGACGGACGCCGGCGCGGGCCCGGAGACCAGCGGGGAACGCGGCGCTGCCACGGATCCCCGCGCGGGCGGGCCGGCCCTCTATGCTCGCCTGCGTGCTCGCGGCTTGGGAACCCGACCCGGAGCCCAAGGTCGAGGGAACCGGCGTGCCGGGCCAGGATCTACGCAATCGGGACGTATGGGTGATCGTCCGGTGCTTCAACGAGGCTCCGGTCGTCGGCGCGGTCCTCGGCGAGCTGCTCGAGGAGTTCCCCAACGTCGTGGGGGTCGACGACGGGAGCACCGACGGATCGGCCGAGGTCATGCGGGCCGCCGGCGCCCGGGTCGTGCGCCACGCCGTCAACCTCGGGGCGGGAGCCGCCTTGCAGACCGGGCTCCGCTTCGCGCTGCTCGATCCCGCCGCGCACTATTTCGTGTGCTTCGACGCGGACGGCCAGCACCGGGTGGCGGACGCGGTGGCGATGGTCGAGCGGATGCGGCGCGAGGACCTCGACATCCTGATCGGCTCGCGGTTCCTGGAACCCTCGGGGGGCATCCCCGCCGGCCGGCGGGCGCTGCTGCGCGCCGCGCGGCTGTTCGAGCGGCTCTCATCGGGGGTCAGCCTGAGCGACGCCCACAACGGGCTTCGGGTCTTCACCCGCCGCTTCGCCGGCCAGGTCGAGCTCACCATGCACGACATGGCGTATGCCAGCGAGCTCCTGCGGCTCGTCGCTGCCAGCGGCCTGCGCTACGCCGAGCATCCCGTCACGGTCCTCTACACGGAGTATTCGCTGAAAAAGGGGCAGCGATCGGTCAACTCGATCAACATCGCCGTGGACCTATGGATGCAGCGGATCTTCGGGAGGCGCCGCGGATGATCGTCATCAAGCCACTGCTCATCCTGTGTGTCGTTGGCCTGCTGGTGTGGGCATTCCGCAACCGGGCACGCGTGGGCATGCGGGCGGGGATGAAAGTCGCCGGCCTGCTGCTGACGGCGTTCGCGATCGCCGCGATCGTGGACCCCGGACTCACCCAGGCGCTGGCCGACGTCGTCGGCGTCACCCGCGGCACCGACCTGCTCCTCTACGTGCTCGTCGTGGTCTTCGCCTTCGCGGCGGTGGCGGGCTACTTCCGCTTCCGGGATCTGGAGAATCGCCTCGTGGACGTGGTCCGGGCGCAGGCGATCAGCGAGGCCATCCACGCGGAGGGCATGCCCGGCGCCGACAGGGGACTGTGACCGACGGCCTGGCGGAACTCGAGGTGGGTCCCCGGCAGCACCCGCACGCGGATGGGGGAACCGTGCTCGCCCGGATGCGCGGCCAGTGGGTCAGGGTGCTGCTGCTGCTGGTCGCCGTGACGGCGGCCGCCGCCCCGCTGATCGGCTTCCGGATCCACCACAACCCCGGTCTGAGCCCCTACGACGAGACGCCCTACCTCGACTACCTCTACAGGGTCGACCACGGGCAGTTCATCGTCGGCAAGGGCGAGAAGATCACCACGTACACCGCCCGGCTCCAGGCGTGCCGCGGGGTGACCGGCGTGACGCCTGTCAACCCTGCGGTGTGCGCCGGGACCAAGCCGGCCGCGGCCCGCCCCCTCAACACGGCGGACATCGACCCTCCCACCTACTACATCCTCACCGCCCTGGGGGCCAGGGTGATCCGCTCGCTCGGCGTGACCCATGACCTTCTCACCTCCGGCCGGCTGATGGGTGTGGCCTGGGCAGGGCTCGGGCTGACGCTGCTGGCTCTGTTCGCCCGCTGGCTGGGCGCCTCCTGGCCCGCCGCCGCCGTGGTCGCCGGCGTCGTGCTGTGCACGCCGGAATACCTGAGGATGTGGACGTTCGTGACCCCCCACGCCATGGAGTTGGTGGTCACGATCCCGGTCCTCTGGGTCGCGGCGAACTGGGCGAGGGGCGGAGGCCGGTGGTGGCATCTGGCGCTGGCCGGCCTCCTGCCCCCGGCCGTGAAGGCGACCGACGTTCTCGCGGGCGCCATGGCCGTGCTGGTGCTCCTTTTGAGCGCCCGGCGGTCCTGGACCGCCGGGCGTAGCGGCGGGTCAGGGACGATCCGCAGGGGGCCCGGTGCATCGCCGGTGCCGCGCCTGCTCACCGGCGCCGCCGTCCTGGGCGCCTCGACACTCGCCGGCTCCGTCGTGTGGCTCGCCGTGCGCAGCCACTACTCGCTCATGGCAGGCAACGAGTTCCCTCAGTTCGACGTCACCCACTTCTCCCTCAGCTACCTGACGTCCACGATCGCGCTGTTCATGCAGCCCCAGGCGGTTCTGGTGGATGGCCAGGCCACCGTAGCGGTGCTGCTGCAGCTCGCCTTGTTCGGCTCGGTCCTCGCGGTGCTGCGCTCCGAGCTGTCCCCGAGCCTCCGCGCCCTCGCGGGCGCCGTTCTGGCCGGCGGCATTTTCGGCCCGTGGCTGTTCGTGGCGTTCAACTACGTCGACCTGCACCAGTTCGTCACCGGGCTGCCCATCCGCTACGGGCTGTCGGTCTTCTCCGGGGCCGCCGCCGTGCTGGCGTCGAGCATCCGCGGCCGCGCAGCCCTGGCCGGCGTGGCGTGCCTGGGGGTCGTCCTCCTGTCGATAGACCTCCTCCCCCACCACTGGCCCTAAGGCCTCGAGGTCCCCGGCGTCGAGGGCGCCGGACCGGGGCGGCGGACCTGGCAGCCGCTCATGGCCTGCTCGGCGGGGCTCGCCGCCCGCCGGCGCTCAGCGCATCCGGCGCAGCATCGGGTCGGGTTCGGGCTCGGCGGCGGCGAAACGCACCTTGGCGTCGACGACCACGGCGCCCGAGGGTGAGACGATCACGGGGTTGAGATCCATCTCGGCGATCTCCACAACGTCGTCGGCGAGGCGGCCCACCCGCTGGAGCAGCTCCTCGAGCGTCGCCACGTCCACCGCCGGCGTCCCGCGGTAGCCGAAGAGCAGCGGGGACCCTTTGATGGAGCGGACGAGCTCCGCGGCGTCGAGGTCGGTGATCGGCAGGATCCGGAAGGCGTGGTCGCCGAAGAGCTCCACGGCGGTGCCGCCGCTGCCGAACATCACGAGCGGACCGAAGGAGCGGTCGTGCACCAGGCCGACGATCGTCTCCACGCCGGCAGGGGCCATCTCCTGGATGACGGCCGGCCCCATGCTCTCCCCGAGGGAGGACGCCATCTCGGCGAAGGCCGCCCGCACCTCTTCGGGGCTCCGCAGCCCCAGGCGGACCCCGCCCACGTCGCTCTTGTGGACCAGGTCGGGGGAGCCCGCCTTGAGGGCCACCGGAAAGCCCAGCTCGGCCGCCACCTCGGCCGACGCTTCTGCTGTGCCGGCGGTGCGGATGCCGGCGGTCGCGATGCCGTAAGCGCCGAGGAGGGACGACGCGCTCGTCGCGTCGAGCCACCCCCCCGCCGGCGACATCTCGAGCGCGGCGTGCACCACCGCACGCGCCGCTGCGGGCATCAGGTCCGGGAACGAGGGCAGGCTCCCGGGGGGCCTCTCCCGCCACCGGCCGTAGCGGTAGACGCTCGCCAGCGCCCGTGCGGCCGCTTCGGGGAAAGCGAAGGACGGCACCGCCCGGGCTCCCGACCTCAGCGGCTCGGGGCCGGCCATCGCCACGAAGTTGGCCACGATCGGCTTCGTGGCCCCCTCCGCCGCCCGGGCGATAGCGGCGGCGACGTCGTCCGCCTGTGTGACCAGGGGGGGCGTGAACATCGCCAGCACAGCGTCGATGCCGTCGTCGTCGAGGACGGCGCGTACGGCCCGCTCGTAGTCCGAGGCGCTCGCCGAGGCGACCATGTCGACAGGGTTGCGGATGCCCGCCGCCCAGGGCAGGAAGGACCGGAGGGCGCCCTGCGTCGTCGGGGAGAGCTCCGGCACGGTCAGGCCGGCCTCCTCGCAGGCGTCGGCGGCGAGGATCCCGGGGCCTCCTGCGTTGCCGACGATCCCGATCCGCTGCCCCGCGGGCAGGGGCTGGGTGGAGAGGATCTGGGCGACGTCGAAAAGGTCCTCGAGCGTATCGACCCGTATGACGCCGGTCTGCGTGAACAGGGCGTCGACGGCGGCGTCGGGGCTGGCAAGCGCCGCCGTGTGCGACGAAGCGGCACGCGTTCCCGCCTGGGTGCGGCCCGCCTTCACGGCCACGATCGGCTTGTGGCGCGACACCTCGCGGGCCACCTTCGCGAAGCGGCGAGGGTTCCCGAAGGACTCGAGGTAGAACAGGATCACGGCGGTGGCATCGTCCTGCTCCCAGTAGCGGAGAAGGTCGTTGCCGCTGACGTCGCCCTTGTTGCCGACCGACACGAAGCTCGACAGGCCGAGACCCCTTCGCCGGGCTTCCTCGAGCACGGCGATGCCGAGCCCGCCGGATTGGGACGAGAACGCCAGGCGGCCCGCCTGCGGCGGGATCGGGGCGAAGGTGGCGTTGAGCGACACGTCGGGCGCCGTGTTGATGACGCCCATGCAGTTGGGTCCGACCAGCCGCATCCCTGCTCCCCGCGCCAGGGACACCAGCCGCTGCTGAGCTTCGGCTCCCTCCGGGCCGACCTCGGCGAACCCCGCCGAGATCACGACGAGACCGTGGACGCCCTTCGCGGCGCACTCCTCGACGACGGGCATGACCTGCTGGGCGGGAACGACGATCACAGCCAGGTCGACGTCGTCGGGTACGTCGAGGATCGTCTTGTAGGCGCGAACGCTGGCGACGTGGTGGGCGTCCGGGTGCACGGGATACACGGGGCCCGTGAAGCCACCGGCGACGACGTTGCGGAAGATCTCGTGGCCGATCTGCCCGCGGGTCCTGCTCGCACCGATGACCGCCACGGAGCGGGGCCGGAGGATCCGCTCGATGGACGAGGCCGCCGCCTTGCGCCAGCGACTTTCTATCGCCTCGATGGAGGACTCGGTCGGGTCGATCTGAAGGCTGACCTGGACCACGCCGCCATCGAGGTGGGACTCCTCGACGAAACCGGCGTCGCGGAAGACCTTCAGCATGCGGCGATTGCCCGGCAAGGTGTCGGCGACGAAGCGGTGGATGCCGCGGGTGCGCGCGTAGGCGGCGAGGAACTCCAGAAGCAGCGTGCCGAGCCCCCTTCCCTGGTGGGCGTCGTCGACGAGGAAGGCGGCCTCGGCCTCTTCGCTGTCCTCGCCCATGCGGTGGTAGCGGGCAACCGCCACGATCTGCTGGTTCAGCGTGACGATGAACGCCATGTGGTCGTCGAAGTCGATGTGGGTGAAGCGCTCCACCTCGTCCGGGCTCAGCCGCGGGTGCACCGAGAAGTGGCGCATGTAGATGGAGTCCTCCGACAGCCGCGAGTGCAGAGCCACGAGCCCGGGCCCGTCGGCGGGCGTGATGGGGCGCACGTGGACCGTGCCGCCGTCCGCCAGGACCGCGTCGCAATCGCACCAACCCGTGTAAGCAGTCGTCGACATGCGGTTAGTGTCCCGGAGCTTTCAGCACGCGAGTAGGGCCGATCGGCACGTCCGGCGCCGGCTTTGCCGATCTCAGGCCGTCGCCGAGCACGAGGCGGTTCCCACCGTCACAGAGATGTGCTCTCCCGGTGACGTATGCCACAGACGGACGTCCGCGTACCCGGATCCGTCCGTGGGATGGCTCCACGTGTCGCCGGCGTCGGTGGCGGTGGCCTCGGTGTCGGGCTGGTTCGAGTGGATGAACACGTCGTAGTCCCCGCTGTAGCCGTCCGCGGAGGGAGCGGCTGAGGCGCGACACCAGGCCAGGGCGCCGGCGACGGTCGTGGCCGCCGGCGCCCCGACAGCCGACCGCCCCACGACGGTTATCGCCCAGACGGGATGGATCTCCATCCAGCCGTGATCGGCGTCGAGGACGTAGGGCCCGGTCACCGTGACCTGCGATCCGAGAGGCGGGGTCACCAGGTCCGCTCCGGTGCAAACGCCGTAGGAATACGTCCCCGAGGCGGGCCGCGGCGGCCGGCCGGGGGTGCATCCGGGCTGATCGGCAGGAACGATCTCCGTCACGAGCTGGCCGTCCTGGCGGGTGCGGTTGGCTGCGTCGAGCAGCCCCGCCTCGCTCGCCGGCACGGCGAGGTCCACGTGCACGTCGCCGTCGTCCTCGTCGCGGATGTAGGCGACGGTTCCGGTGACGGTCATGCAGGCGACGCGGACCTCGAGCCGGTAGGGGTGGTAGATGTTGGCGAGAGGGTCGCCTTGGCGGCAGGCCGCCCCTGCGGGGGCGCCACGGTTGCGGCTCGCGGCCCGCGCCCGCGCCCGCGCTGTCGACGACGACCCGGTCGCGTGGGGTGCCGGCAGGGCCGGCGCGGGCGACGACGCGCTCGGCGACGCTGTGGTGCCCGGCGCCGAGATCCCTCCCGGGCCGGCGCCGCACGCCGCGAGGGCGACCGCCGCCCCGGCCAACGCCAGGCGGATCGGCCTGCGGGGCGCCGGGGTGGCCATGGAGGAGACGCTCGCGCCAATATCCTCCGGTTGCAACAACCCTGACGGAGCCGGCCGCCGCACGGACCGCGGCCGGCGTGGGAGAATCGGCGGCGTGGACGGGGTGACAGTTCGTGCAGAGGGCCGGGTCCCCGCCAACGGCATCGAGCTGGCCTGGGAGTCCTTCGGCGAGCGGCACTGCTCGCCCATCGTGCTCGTGATGGGGCTCGGCACGCAGATGATCGCCTGGCCCGACGAGATGTGCGAGGAGCTGGCGGGCCTCGGCCACTACGTGGTCCGCTTCGACAACCGGGACGTCGGCGCCTCCACCCATCTCGACGGTGTCCCACCGCCGCGCCTGCGGGACCTGCTGCGGCGCCGCCCTCCGCCCTACGGGATCGGCGACATGGCGGAGGACGTCGTGGGACTCCTCGACGGCCTCGACCTCGATGCGGTCCACCTCGTGGGAGCCTCGCTGGGCGGCTTCATCGCCCAGACCGTCGCCGTCGAGCACCCGGAAAGGGTCCGCACGCTGACCCTCATGATGACCTCGACCGGGTCCCGGCTCGTCGGCCAGCCGAAGCCCCGGATCTACGCGGACCTCCTGCGCCGGCGGGTGGTCTGCGACCGGAACTCGGCAGGCTCGGCCGCGGTGGAGACGTTCCAGGTGATCGGCTCGCAGGGCTACGCGCTCGACGAGGAGTACCTGCGCGACGTCGCCGGCCGCAGCTGGGACCGGGGCGTCGACCCGGACGGCTACCAGCGCCAGCTCGCCGCGGCGGTGACGCAGCCGAACCGCCGAAGGTCTCTGCGCCACTTCAGGGCGCCGACGCTGGTCATGCACGGCCTCCACGACCCTCTTGTCTCCCCGAGCGGCGGCCTCGCCATCGCAAAGGCGATCCCCGGGGCGCGCTTCGTGGGTTTCTCCGGCATGGGACACGACCTTCCCCGGGTCCTGTGGCCGGAGATCGTCCGCGAGATCGCCGCCCTGACCGCGGAGGAGTCGACGGCGCGCTGACGGCGCTGACGGCGCTGACGGCGCTGACGGCGCCGGCGGAGCCGGCGGAGCGGGCGAGGCCCGGCTATGCGGCGATGGCCGAGAGCACGGCCTGGCGAGCGTCGCCCGAGGCCCCCAGGCGGACGTCTATTCCCATCGTGTCGAGCATGCGGCTCATGCCGGCTCCCATGTGGTGGGCGACGACAGCGTCGACGTGGTTGTCGAGGAGGAACCGCGCGACGCGGGCGTGGTGGGCGCGCTCGCTGCCCGAGTCGTGGAGGGAGTCCCAGGAGACGATGGTCTCGCGCCAGGCGGAGATCACCTGGCCCTCGACGGTCGCCAACGCCACCCGCTCCGCGCGGCCCCAGCGCGGGTCGAGGGCGCCGCCTTCTCCGAGGGGCACGCACACGATCATCGCAGTTCTCCTCTCCTGTCCTGTCGCCCCCGCGACCCCGACGGTGCAGCAGGTGGCGTGGGCGTGGCCCGCAGGCTACAAGCGGGTGCGCGCCGTGCGGCAGGGCCGATTGTCATGCCGGCGATCGTCGTGGCGCCGGGTGCCCCGCCTCGAGGCTGCGGTCGATATCGGCGATCAGCTCGCCGGCGGGCTCCAGGCCCACGGAGAGGCGGATCAGCGCCTCGGGAGCCGTTTCCGACGCCCACCGGGCCCGCCGCTCCCAGGTGGACTCGACCCCTCCGAAGCTCGTCGCGGGGACGACCAGCGTGGAGGCGGCAATCACGGCGTCGGCCTCCGCGGCGCTGCCGTCGAGCTCGAAGGACAGGAGCGGCCCGCCGCCGTGCGGCAGTTGCCGGCTCGCCGTCGCCGCAGTCGCAGGGTCGGCGCCCGGGTAGTGCACGGACCGGATCCTCGGGTGGCCGGCCAGGTGGCGGGCGATCGCCTGGGCGCTCTCGGACTGTCGGGCGACCCGCAGGTGCAGCGTCTTCAGGCCCCGCAGGGCCAGCCACGCCTCGAACGGCCCCGGGATCCCGCCCCCCACCGTCCGCCAGCTCCGGAGCCCCTCCACCAGGTCCCGGTCCCGGCTCACGACCGCGCCGAGCACTACGTCCGCGTGCCCCGACGCCGCCTTCGTCAGAGAGTACACCGATGCCACCGCCCCGAACTCGAGCGGCTTCTGGAGGGCCGCCGTGGCCACCGTGTTGTCCACCGCCATCGGCGCGCCGGCGCTGGCGGCGAGGTCGCCGAGGCGACCCAGATCGGCTACCCGCAGGAAGGGGTTGCTCGGGGTTTCGACCCACAGAACGGAGAGGCCGCCGGCGAGCGCGTTCTCGACAGCCACGAGGTCGAGCTGGTCGACGAAGACCGGCTCGGCGCCGTGGGGGCGCAGCCGGTCGGCGAGGATCCGGACGTTGTAGTAGCCGTCGTCAGGGAGCACGATGCGCCGGCGGCCCTCGCCGAGCGCGAGCAGCAGCGCCATCGAAGCCGCCTGCCCGGACGCGAACGCGACCGCCTCGCCGCCCTCGAGCGCCCCGAGCGCCTCTTCGAGGGCCTCCCAGCCGGGGTTGCCGTTTCGTGCGTAGGCGCGCGGCGCGTCGGGCTCCCCCCACGACACGAAGAAGCTGGTGGGCACCAGCGGCGGGGACGCCGGCGACCCGAGCACCCGCTGGGTGCCGGCGTGGATGAGCCTCGACTCTGCGGACGGGGTTCGCTCGGCCATTCCGAGAGCTTCGCAGAAGACGCCGGCGTTCGGGACCGCCGTTCAGTCCTCAGGGTCGAGCTGCGGGTGCGGGATGGGCCGTCGGGACGCGGCGGCGGCACCCTCGGCGATCAGCAGCGCCCGCACCTCGTCCACCGACCGGGGCGTGACCAGGGCCAGAACCTCGTCCTGGGCCACCAGCACCGTGTCGCCGCGAGGCACCACCACATGGCCTTCGCGGATGACAGCGACGACCGCGGCGTCACGGGGCAGGCGGAGGTCCGCTATAGAGGAACCGTCGGCAGGAGAGTCCGGGGCGAGGGTGACCTCGACCAGGTTCGCCTCCCCCTGCTCGAGCTGGAGCAGGCGGACCAGCCATCCCACGGTCACGGCCTCCTCGACCGCGCCGGTGAGCAGGTGCGGAGTCGAAACCGCCACGTCGACGCCCCAGGCCTCGTTGAAGAGCCAGTGATTCTTCGGGTGGTTGACCCGCGCCACGACGCGGGGCACGGCGAACTCCTGCTTGGCCAGCAGCGAGACGACCAGGTTGTCCTCGTCGTCGCCGGTAGCGGCGACGACGACGTCGGCGTCGCCCAGGTTCGCCCGCTGCAGGGAGACGACTTCGCAGGCGTCGGCCGCGAGGATGCGGACGGGAAGCTTTTCGCGCAACCGGGCTACGACGTCGTAGTCGCGCTCGATCAGCGTCACCTCGTGACCGCCGCCGTGGAGGTCGGACGCGATGAACGTGCCGACGTTGCCGGCACCGACCACCACCACGTTCATCGGGGGACCTCCAGGAGTCGCCGGTCGAGTTCGGGGTTGGGCAGGCGCCGGACGGCGATCTGGAGGATGTCGCCCTCCTGGCCGATCTCGTCGGTCACCAGGCGGGACTGGTCCGCGCGGATCAGCCCGACCACGCGGATCTCCCCGGGAGACTCGAGCTCGCTCAGGCGCCTCCCGACCCACGTTCCCGGCAGGGTGCGCTCCACCAGGGAGACCTCGCCGTCGGGGCTGGACCACTCCACGGCCGCCCGTTCGGGGAACATGCGCCGCAGGACCTGGTCGGTGGTCCAGGTGACCGTCGCGACCGTCGGTATTCCGAGGCGCCTGTAGATCGACGCCCGCCGCGGGTCGTATATGCGGGCAACCACGTTCTCGACCTGGTAGGTCTCCCGGGCGATCCGGGCAGAGAGGATGTTGGAGTTGTCCCCGCTGGTGACCGCGGCGAACCCGCCGGCCCGGCGGATCCCGGCCTCCTCCAGCGCGTCCCGGTCGAAGCCGAATCCGATGACCCTGACGCCCTCCCAGCCGTCCGGCAGCCGGCGGAAGGCGTCGCTCCTCTTGTCGACGATGGCCACCGTGTGGCCGTCGGACACAAGGGAGATCCCCAGACCCGAGCCGACGCGGCCGCAGCCGATCACCACGATGTGCATGGCCCTTATTGCTACTACATGGGGCCGGCGCCCTACGCTGCGCAGGTGCCCGAGGCCCGTCTTCCCAGCTTGCCCGAGACCCTCGGATACCGGATCAAGCGCAAGCTCCTGGGTCCTCCCCTGATCAGCGAGCAGATCAGCGCCGAGAAGCTCGGCAAGCCGACGGCGCTCGCCGTGCTCTCCTCGGACGTCATGTCCTCCTCGGCGTACGCCACGGAGCAGCTGCTGTACCCGCTGTTCGGCGTCATCGGCGTGGCCGCCTTCAGCCGGCTGGTGCCGATGACCCTCGCCATCATCGGCGTGCTGGTCCTCGTGACCCTCCTCTACCGACGCGTCGTCCAGGCCTACCCGAGGGCGGGCGGCGCCTACGTGGTGAGCCGGGAGAACCTCGGTGCTCTCACCTCCCAGGTGGCTGCGGCATCCCTCCTCGTGGACTACACCCTCACGGTGGCCGTGTCCGTGGCGGCAGGGACCGCCGCCGTCACGTCCGCCGTGCCGAGCCTGAGGCCGGTGACCACCCCGATCGCCGTGGCGTTCGTGATCCTCCTCGCGTACGGGAACCTGCGCGGCATTCGGGAGGCAGGCCGGGTTTTCGCCGTGCCCACGTACTTCTTCATCGCCAACATGGCGGCGCTCGCCGTCGTGGGAACGATCCGCGCCCTCGCGGGCGACCTGCACGCCCACTCGATCTACCTGCCCGGCGCTCACCCCGGGCATGCGGCCGGAGGGCTGTTCGCGGGGGCGTCGATACTCATCGTGCTCCGCGCCTACGCGAGCGGCAGTTCGGCGCTGACAGGCACCGAGGCCATCTCCAACGGCGTCAGCGTGTTCCGCCCGCCCCAGGCGCGCAACGCCCGGACGACGCTGGTGCTGATGTCGCTGATCCTCGGGGGCATGTTCCTCACCGTGTCGGTCTTCGCTTCCCTCACCCACCCGGTCCCCTACAGGTCCGGTACGCCCACGGTCATATCCCAGGTCGCCGCCTACGTTTACGGCACGGGCGGGTCCGGGCGCTTCCTCTACTACCTCATGCAGACCGGCACGGCGCTGATCCTGATCCTGGCGGCGAACACCAGCTTCACCGGCTTCCCGTTTCTGGCCAGCTTCGCCGCGGAAGACCGTTTCCTGCCCCGGCAGCTGATGCGCCGCGGCCACCGGCTCGTGTTCTCCAACGGCATCGTGACCCTCACCGTGGTCGCCGTCGCCCTGCTCATCTTCACGAACTCGAACGTGGACTCGCTGATCGCCATGTACGCGATCGGCGTTTTCACGGGCTTCATGCTCTCGGGTGCCGGGATGGTCCGCTACTTCTGGCACCAGCGGGGTGCGGGCTGGCGGCGCGACCTCGCCATCTGCGGCGCCGCCGGCGTGCTCGCGGCCATCGTCGACGGGGTCTTCATCGTCGCCAAGTTCGCCGAGGGGGCGTGGCTGGTGGTCGTGCTTCTTCCTCTGCTGGTGGCGGCATTCAGCCGCCTCAACCGCCAGTACCGCAGCGAGGCCAGCGTGCTCAGCGAGAGCGCCGCAGCCGGGGCGGCCGAGGCGCCGGTCCTTCGGCACCAAACGGTGCTCATCCTGGTGGACCGGCTCGACCTGGCCACGGCGCGGGCCATCCAGTACGCCCGGAGCCTCAACCCCGACGAGCTGCGCGCCGTGCACTTCGTCGTGGACATGGCCCACGCCGACCAGCTGTCGGAGCGCTGGACCCGTCTCGACGTCTCGCGCCTGCCGCTCGAGCTGATCGAGTGCCCAGACCGGCGGATCCTCCGGGCGGCGCTGCAGCTCGCGGACGAGGCGTCCGCCGACGGTCAGACGGAGGTCACCATCCTCCTGCCCCGCCGCGCCTACAGCGGCCTTCTCAGCCGGGTCCTCCACGACGAGACCGCGGACCGCATCGTGTCGGTCGTCTCGCAACTTCCTCACGTGACCGCCACCATCGTGCCCTTCCCGGTCAACACCGCCGTCGCGCACATCCGCCGCAAGCGCGAGGCGGCCCTCGAGGAGAGCAACGGCGCCGTCCGCCACCGGTGGGGGGCGGACCTCGAGAACCTCCCGCCCATGGAGGTGCCGGGCACCACACCGATCGCCGATATCCAGGTGCGCAAGCCGGCCCGGGTCGCGGGCAGGGTTCGCTCCGTGCGCGTTCAGCCCTGGGCCGGTGTGCCGAGCCTCGAAGCGACGCTGGCCGACCAGTCGGGGGGGCGCGTGGTGGTGACGTTCATGGGCCGGCGGCGGGTACCCGGCATCGAACCGGGCTGCAAGATGGTGGCCGAGGGGATGGTCGGCACCCACCGCGGCCAGCCGGCCATGCTGAACCCGAACTACGAGATCCTCGCCCTGGCCGAGCCCGAGCAGTGACCGTGCCAGACGGGGCTGCTGGACTCGGGTCCGGGCCCGAGGGGCACCCGGCGGCCGCAGCGGGAAGCCGCTTTGCCCCCGTCGCGATGAGAAACGGCGTCGCCGACGCCTAGAAGGACACCCGCGCCAGGACGGCGCAGCCCGCGTCGGCGAGGACGACGGCCAGGCGGCGCCCGTCCCGCGTGAAGACGAAGACCTGCGCCGGCATCCCGTCGTAGTCGAGGGTGGCGCCCCACAGCGCCAGGCCGACGCCGGCCGCGGACGGCGCTTTATATGCGCATGACAGGCCGGCCCAGGGCCCGCTCCCCCCCGGCACCGCCGGGGTGGTCGTCGTCGCCGCGGCGCCGCCGAGGGCAGAGCTGAGGGCGCGCACGAGCGGGGCGGTCCCCGAGAAAGAACCGAGGGCGGCCGGCCTGCCGGCGGCGTGCCCTGCCGGCCCCCCCGCGACGGGGCCAGCGTTCGGCCCGTTCGGGGACGCCGGGCCGGCAGCGGTGCCCGAGGGCGACCTGCCGGCGGCCGAGGGGGCCGCGACGTGGACGCCGGCGGCGGGCGACTTCGAGGAGCTGCCGCCGCCATGCGAAGCCGCCACGACCGCTCCGGCGACGAGGGCACCGATGAGCACCGCCGCCGCGGCCGGGGTGACCAGCCGGCGCGCTCTCTGGCGCCGCCTCGCCCCCGGGTGTGCGCCGGCGAGCGGGACCTGCTCGTCTCCGGCCGCCGGTACCGCGCCCAGAGCGGCCGCCACGGCGATGTCGCGCTGCCAGGGCGACAGGACGGCCGGGCTGGTGGCGACCAGCCGGCGTGCCTCTCTCCACGCGGCGGCGCGAGCCGCGCACCGGGCGCACGCCGCGGCGTGCGCGGCGTCGGCGGAGCCCGCCTCCCCGTCCAGCAAGGCCGAGAGACGGCCGTCGTCGAGGTGGCCGCCGGAGGTCATCGGTTCACGTCTCGCTTCCTGCAGGGCTGAGCAGACGGGCAAGCGTGGAGCGCCCGCGCGCGATGCGGCTCCGGACCGTCCCGGGAGGCAGGGCGAGCACGAGGGCGATCTCGTCGTAGTCGAGGTCGCAGAGGTCGCGGAGCACCACCGCCGCCCGGAACGTCGGGGGGAGCCGAAGAAGAGCGGCGTCGACGTCGAGGCGCTCCGCGGAGGATTCGGGGTCGCCCGGGCCGGGGCCGGGCAGGTCCATCGCCCGGGGCAGAGCCGCGATACGAGGGTCGTCCAGGCTGGACGCCCTCGTGCGGTCCCGCCGGCGCAGCTCGTCGATCGACGCGTTGACGGCGATGCGGTACGCCCAGGTCGAGAAGCGGCTGCGCCCGTCGAAGCGGGGCAGGCCGCGGGCGATGGCGATGAGGGCCTCCTGGGCGGCGTCGGCGGCGTCGGAGTCGTTGCCGGTCATCCGCCGGCACACGGCGTGCACCCGGTCGTAATGGCCGCGCAGCAGGGCTTCCAGGGCGCTACGGCTGCCGCCCTGTGCGCGCGCCACGAGGAGTTCGTCGCTGATGGCTCCGTCATGTCGAAGGGGGCGGTCGTTGTGCGACGGAATGCCCCTGACGGTAGCCAGCGCGGCTGCGCCGGCGGCCTCACCCCGGGTCGCCTCGATCGCGTCACAGATCGTTGGACGGTTGCCGGAGAGGGCCCGGTTCCCGCAGGCGTTCCACCGTCGAGGGGCACGCCCAGGGCCGAACCGCCAGCACAGCCCCGCCCGGGCCGCGACGGCGCGGGGGTATCGTCATGGAAAGGGCTTCCGTCGGGCACTCTTTAGCGGTGAGCACCTCCGACGAAATTGCCGCCACGCAGACCGGCGCGGCCCCGCCGCCGGCCGCCTACCCCGGGCCGGTGCTGCGGGTCGCGGCGGACTACTCGTGGCGGCTGCTGATCCTCGGCGCCGTCGCCTACTTCCTGGTGCAGCTGCTGTCGAAGGTGTCCCTCGCGGTGATCCCCTTCGTGGTGTCCCTCCTCCTGGCGGCGTTGCTGCGACCGCTTCTCGATCGACTGCGTCGCTGGGGTTTGCAGCGGGGGTACGCGACGCTCGCCACCATGCTGATCGCCGTGCTCCTCCTCGGAGCGACTCTGACCCTCGTCGTGATCCGCGCCGCCCAGCAGGCCCCCCAGCTCGGCAGCGAGATCAACAGCCTGCTCCCCCACGTGAAGCACTGGCTCATCCACGGCCCGCTGCACCTCAACCCGGCACGGGTCAACAACCTGACCCAAACCGTCACCCGGGACATCACCAACAACAGCTCCCGCATCGCGACGACCGCCCTGTCGACGGGAAAGGCAGCCTTCGAGGCGCTGGGGGAGATGGCGCTGGCGGTGTTCTCGACGGTGCTGCTCCTCTACGACGGCGAGCGGATCTGGGGGTTCTTCGTCAAAGGGGCGCCCGCGGCGCTGCGCCGGCGCGTCGACCGCTCAGGCCGGGCCGCATGGAGGACCCTGAGCCTGTACGTGCGGGGCACCCTCATCGTGGGCAGCGTTCCACGGGGTGGTCATCGCCATCGCCCTCACGATCCTCGGCGTGCCGCTCGCGTTCCCGCTGGCGGTCCTCGTCGGGCTCGGAAGCTTCGTACCCCTCGTGGGCGCCTTTGTCACCGGGGTGCTGGCGGTGGGCGTCGCCGGCCTGAGCAAGGGTCTGGTGGCGGCGATCGTGGTGGTCGTGGTGCTCCTCGCCGACAGCCAGGTGGAGGCCCACGCACTCCAGCCCTTCGTCGTCGGCAGATACGCCCGGATCCACCCTCTCGCTGTCGTCCTCGCCTTGACGGCCGGAGGCATCCTGTTCGGGATATTCGGCGCCATCATCGCCGTGCCGGTCGTCGCCTGCACCAACAGCGCGGCTCAGGCGCTCCTCGATCAGCCCCTGGAAGGAGAACCGATTCCACCTCCCGGTGGATGACGACGGGCCTCCGCCGCCCTACCCTCGACGTGTGGCCAGGGATGACGACTTTCGACGGGTGGCCGAGGACGTCAGGGCCCTGGCGCGATCACTGGCGCGCGACCTCCGCCAGGTGGCCGACGAGGCCCGCCGCGGTGGGTGGAGCTCCGGCCGTACGGTCGGCGGCGGCCTGCGCGGGATGGCGGAGGATGCCCGCCGCGGCTTCCGGGCAGCGGGCTGGAGCGGCCACCAGGCCTGGCGACCTCCTTACGCGCCGCCCTACTACCCCTACCGCCCCGGACACCGGCGCGGCCGGATGTGGTATCCGCCCTACCCTCCGGCCGCGCCGCGTCCCGGCGGCGACGTCCCCGGTCCGTCCCACGCGGGCAGCGACCAGGACGCCGGCATGCCCGGCTCCGCGTGCGGACCGCCATGGGCGCGACCCCACGGGCACCGAGCATCCAGACAACGAGAAGGGCGGCAGCGCAGCAAGCTTCCGCCCGTCCGGCACCGCTGGGACGCCACCACCGTCCTCGGACTCCTGGCGGTGCTGTTCGGCCTTGCGTGGCTGCTCGGCGCCCTCCACGCGCTGCACCTCCCGGTGGAGAGCGTCGTCGCCGTGGGTCTCATGCTGCTCGGCGCGTCCCTGGTGGTCACCGGGCGCACCGACTGGAGCCTCAGCCGGCGGTCGTGGCCGGTGTGGCTCGGCTTCGGGCTCGTCGCGGTGCTGATCGCCACGTCCAGCACCTTCGGGCTCGGCCGCGCCGCGCAGGGGGTCTCCTTCGGCAACCGGGCCGTCGTGGTCTCGACCCCGGGGCGCACCGTCCAGGGCGGCTTCGGCCAGTTGCTCGTCGACGCCTCGGGCCTCACCAGCGGGACCGCGCACGTTCAGAGCGTCGCCGGGCGGACGATCGTGGACCCGCCGTCGGCGACCGGCCTCAAGGTCAACGCCCACCTGTTCGCCGGCCAGATCTGCGTCGACGGCCGGGCCGTGGCGGAAGGCATCGGTGCCTCCACGACCCAGTTGGTCGGAACCGGTCCGGCGACGGCCACCCTCGACGTGCACCAGATGTTCGGGCAGATAGTCATCGGCAGCCCGGGATGCGTGGGCCGGCGATGAGCACCGCGGTAGCCACCTACCAGTACCGGACCTCGCGCGTCGCGGTGGGGACTTTTTTCCTGCTGATCGGGGCTGCGTTCCTCCTCGACAGCATGGGCGTCTTCCGGGTCACCCTCGCGCTGTTCTGGCCGCTGTTCGTCATCGCGATGGGCGCCGGGCTCCTCCTCCGGCGTGCCCGGCAGCTGCAGGTCGAGGAAGACCGCAGCGCCCAACTGGCCGTCGCCGAGGAGCGGGTCCGCATCGCCCGCGAGCTGCACGACATCGTGGCGCACGGCGTGAGCCTCATGACGATCCAGATCGCCGCCGCCCGGCGGGTCGGCCAGAGCAAGCCCGAGCAGGCGCAGGAGTCGCTCGAGGCCGCCGAGAAGACGGGCCGGCAGACGCTGAACGAGCTCGAGGGCATGCTGGCGGTCCTGAGGGGGGCGGACGCGTCGATCGGTGCCGCCGCCTACCGGGAGGACAGCTCCGCCGCGGCCGCCTCGACCGACGGCCCCCGCACCCCGCTCCCGCGCATCTCCGACCTGGGGGGCCTCATCGACACGGTGCGCCAGACCGGGCGCACGGTCACCTACAGCACCCTCGGGGAGGCTCCGCCCCTGCCGGCGAGCGTGGAGATGGTCGTCTACCGGGTGGTGCAGGAAGCACTCACCAACTCGGTCCGTTACGCCGGCGGGGCCCCCATCGACGTCCAACTGATATTCGCCCCGAACGCCATCACCGTGTTCGTCGACGACGAAGGGCCGGGCGGGGCCGGCGCTGCCGGCGGGGCCGGCGGCCCGGCGGCATCGGGCCCGGCTGTATCGGGTCCGGCTGTATCGGGCCCGGCGGTGTCGGCTGGCTCGGCGGTGTCGGCCGGCTCGGCGGTGTCGGCCGGCTCGGCGGTGTCGGCTGGCTCGGCGGTGTCGGCCGGCTCGGCGGTGTCGGCCGGCTCGGCTGTGTCGGCCTGCTCGGCGGTGTCGGCCGGCTCGGCGGTGTCGGCC
>JAJYLA010000190.1 GCA_021788115.1 Actinomycetes bacterium
CGCCCACCGAGCGCGGATAGTGCTTCCCGGCCACCGCCTTAGCGATCACGCCGTCCGAACCTACCGCTGAGCCAGTCCGGTTAAGTGGATACCCCCAAATCGTGGTTATCCCGACATCGGGATAATCACGATCTGCGTCACTTCGCCGCATCCCGCCTACTTGCGGCCGGCGTGCCGGTCAGAACGGTGAGTGGCCGCCTCGGCCATGCCAACGCGACGACCACCCTCGGCGTCTATGCGCACTTCGTTGAAGAGTCCGACAGGGAGGCGGCTGCGACGTTGGGGGCTCTGGTCTCAGGGAAGCCCGCATCAGGGCGGCCACGTCAATCGCACCGCCCGCCCAAGGCGGCCGCACCTACCATTCGATCGTGACAGAACACCGGGCATCGATCTTTCAGGGGGGCAGAGCGTGCAGCCCCTAGATCTGTCCCGGGTGCCGCCACAGGGCGGCTATGTCGCCCGACGATGCCCCATGAGGGCGCAGAACGACGTCCTCCGCCCGGTGACCCCGAGACCGATTGCTCCGGAGGTCCAGCGGCGCTTCGATCAGGGCATCGCCTTTGAGGAGCGCGCTGTCACCCAGCTTGAGGGCCTCGGCATAGCCGCCCGTGTGGTCGACGAAGCCGGTGAAGACGTGAGCGTGCTGCTTGGGCCGCCCCTTCCGGTCGACACCGCAGGTCGACGCGTTGGCCGTCCGGACATGCTTGTTGTCGCCCGCAGTGGCGGATACCGCGCCGTTGACATCAAGCACCATCTTGTGCTTGAGCCGATAGCCTCGGCCAGCTCCAGTGTCCCCGTCTTGGCATCCTCGCTCAACAGCCCAGCGTTTGAGGATGCGGTGAGCGATGAGTTGTTCTCTGCTCGACGTCGGCTCGACGATCTGTTGCAACTCGCGCACTACCAGCGCATCTTGGAGTCGGTAGGGCTCGCCGCCGAAGGAGGCCGTTGGGGTGGGATCCTCGGAACCGAGGGACGAATCGTCTGGTTCGACCTCGATGAACCGCTGTGGCGGAACGCGGGAGGCGGCGGTCGGCCAGTCATGCAGTCCAGCATGGAGCGGTACGACGTCGAATTCGACCTCCGACTGAGGATCATCGCAGCCGCACAGGCCCACCAGGACGACCCTGGGACTGAACTGCTCGCGGTACCTGTGCGCATAGCAGAGTGTGACGCATGCCCGTGGTGGGACTACTGCCGGTCTCGATTGGAGGCTGGCTCGGGTGATGTCAGCCTGTTGCCTCGCGTGGGCTGGCGGGAATGGTCTATCCACCGCAGGCACGGTGTCTTCGACCGGGCAGGGCTCGCTGGGCTCGACCTTCGGACTGCACGGCTGGTGTCCGATGGTGTCGACATCCCCGAGTTCCAGCGGCTTGTCGAAGGTCTTGAAGACGACACGCCGATCAGGGATCTCGGCGTCGTTGTGCGCGCCAGGACTCACCTCGCCCGTCTTGAAGCAGAAGGCATCACGACGTTCGGCGACTTGATGGCGCTCGACCCCCGGACCGCGTCCTACCACGGGTGTGGGATGTCCTGGCTGCCCGAGCAGATCGATCTTGCCCGCGCCTCACTCGGACCGAGCCCCGTGTACCGCCGGCGGGGTGTCGACCGCATCGCCGTCCCCCGAGCGGACGTCGAAGTCGACGTCGACATGGAGAACATCGAGGATGGCGTCTACTTCTGGGGTGCGCTCCACACAATCCGCGACCGCAAGCCCGCGATCTCCACCTATCACGCGTTTGTGACCTGGGATCCGCTGACTCTTGGTGATGAGCTGCAGAACTTCGAAAACTTCTGGAGCTGGCTCGTTGACGTTCGGGCCGAGGCGCGACGGCGAAAGCTGACGTTCCGGGCTTACTGCTACAACGCCTCGGCCGAGAACCGGTACCTCAAGAAGCTTGGCCTGGATCTTGGGCGTTTCGATGAGGTGATTGAGTTCATCCAGTCGGAGGAGAACAGAGAACTCTGCCTGGATTGTCGGCTTGACCGCGGCTTCAGTCACGTACGCAGTGATCGACCTTCAACCTCTGCGCCGTCGAGAGGGCTCATAGTCGACGTTCGGCCTGCGCACATTCCGTCGTCAGGATGTCGTCCGCGCACACCTCCGACGATCCCGCGAGGATTCCGCTGGCCTTTCGCACCCACGAAAGACTGGCGCGGTGCACCGCCAGGCCATGCTCGATGGCCAGAGCGGGGTGGCGGCCTGGCAACGACGTGTCTCGGGCGAACTCCTCCATGGCGGAGACGAAAGCCTCGAGAGCATCGCCGAGCTGGTTCAGGAACCGATGCACCTCAATGGCGGTCAGCGACCCCTCCGCCAAGGCAAAGCGCATCAAATGCACGCCGAGGTCCCGCCCCACCGTTGCCGGGTCCACCGGTGAGCGAAGCCAGCGACCGTGGGCTGCAAGCCCGGCGTCAGTCGCTAGGTAGCGCCGCTGCTTCCGCTTACCGGCTGACACCGCCACCTCCGAGCACAGCAGACTGCGTCGCTCCAGGCGGCGCAACGCGGGATACAGGGCGCCGGAGCTCGGCTCGTAGACGACCGCCGGCGTCGAGGAGAAGAAGCGTTTGAGGTCGTAGCCCGAGCGTGGGCTGCCCACCGTCAGACCGATGAGGATCTGCTCGAAGTCGGTCAGTCGTCGGGGCGAGGGCACAGGGAGCTTCCTATAGGTCGATTCGACATATATACTACCCTGCTAGGAGGGTGCGCGGACCAGAAACGACCGGCACGCACGGCAGTCGACAACGAAGCACGCTCCCGGGGAGGAGAGAATGAACGCACTCGACTACATCCTCGACGCCGTGTTGGTGGCGACGATCTTCCTGCAGTTCAGAGGCCGGCGCCTCACGCCACGAAACCTGGTCCTCCCCGTCGCGATCGTCCTGTACTTCCTCTTCGCCTACCTCAAGGGCGTCCCCACCGCCGGCAACGACGTGTACTTGATCGGCGGTGGCATCACCCTCGGCCTGGTATTCGGCCTCGGGGCAGGCTTCTTTACCCAGGTTTATGAGGGCAACAAGGGCATCTACGCCAAGGCTGGAATCGTGGCAGCGGTATTCTGGACGGTTGGCGTGGCACTTCGCACGGCTTTTAGCCTCTACGCCTCCGATGGCGGCGCCTCGGCAGACCACCATATCGCCCAGGTCATGCATTCCTGGGACATCACCAGTTCCAATGCCATCGTCGCCTGCCTCCTGCTCATGGTTCTGGTGGAGGTCGGCTCGCGACAGCTCATCGTCGGGGCTCGATATCTCTTGCTCCGTCGTCACTCGGGTGCCGCTCCGGCGCCGCAACGCGCCGAACTGGCTACCGACGAGCCCTCGCCTAGCACCCTCGACACCGCCCGATAGATCAGCCAAAGCCACGAGTTCGGACCGCTCACAACATCCGCCTCGGATCCCGTGAAATGAATAGAATCCCGTCCGGCCGCCAGAACGGTTGAGGCGAACCTATTCGGCGTTCTGTCCACCGCTGCCGAGCACGTGTTTGGCTCTCGACGGCTCTATCGGTGACAGGCAGATGGACGCGACCGTCACGACCTGATCACGCGCCGATCCGCTAGCAAATGGCGGCGCCGACAATAGGACATCCGATATACCCTTCACCGCTCACGGCTTAGCAACCGTCTGATTTGTCAAGGCAGCGATGGCCCGCGTTGAGGTTTTCCTCCGTTGTGTAGCGGGGCCGGTGGTTTGCGCTCGGGGGTGCTTCGGGTTGGCGGTCCCGGCGGCGCACTCTGACCCTGATATTTCAGCCGGGTGGTGTGCGGATCCCACGATTGGTGCGAATGGTTTGATTCGGCCGGGTCTAAGTGGGCACGGTTGGTTCATCTCGGGTT
>JAJYLA010000063.1 GCA_021788115.1 Actinomycetes bacterium
CGCGGCGGGCGCCGGCTCCCACGTCGCCGGCGGCGGCGGCCAGGCCGGCGGGCGCGCGGGGACCTGCGGCTCGGGAGCGGGTGAGCCGTCGGCGGCGGGCGGGTCCGGGGCGGGCGGGTGGACGACGGCGGGCGGGTCCAAGGCAGGCGAGTCCAGGGCGGCGGGCTGCGGCACAGGGGCAGGCGCCGGCCTCGGAGGCACCAGTGCCCGGGTCTGGATCCCCGCGGCCCGCTGGGCGAGCTCCCCGCGCCGTGTCGGCGCCCGGGGCACGGGCAGCTCCGCCATGTCGCGGACCGGCGGCGGGGCGAGGCTGCCTCCACAGCGCGCGCAACCACCCTGCTCGGCGACAGCAAGCGTGCCACAGCGAGGGCAGATCATTACCCTCGAAAAGGTACCGGCTCGCGGCACAGGACCGGGATCACGGACGGTAAATATCCTCCGCAGGGTCGAGGGGAATCCTCCCCGAGGAGGGGGTGGCGGCGCTGCTGCTCGCGATGGTGCCCGTGGTCCCCGGCCGCCGTGGGCCTCCCGCTTCCGCGGCTCCGCCGGCTCCCGCCACGTCTGCTACGGCGGCGGCCCCGGTGCTGCCAGCACGACGTCGAGCAGCTCCCGCAGCATTCGGGCCGTGGCGCCCCACACCGTGTCGCCGTCGAGCTCGAAGAAGTGCATCGGCCGCTCGGCGCCCTGGGCGACCCAGATCTCCTCCCGGTACACGTCGGGCTCGGCCAGCTCGAGAAGTGCCACGCTGAAGGCGCGCTCGACCTCGGCCGGGTTGGGTCGCAGCAGCGGCCGGCCGGGCAGCGCCGCCACGAACGGGCGGATCGGGGCGGGGTCGGCGAAGGTGCGAAGGGGCGACAGCTCACCGATCACCTCGAGCCCCGACGGGTCGAGGCCGACCTCCTCGCGGGCCTCGCGAAGGGCCGCGTCGAGGGGCTTCTCGCCCGGATCGACGCGCCCGCCGGGGAAGGAGACCTGGTGCGTGTGGGACCGAAGCGCCGGCGACCGCCGGGTCAGCACCACATGTGCGGTGCCCCCCTCGTCGAACAGGGCACACAGCACCGCGGCCGGGCGGCCGGGAAGGTCGGCCGCTCCGGCGGGCGCCTCCTCGAGCACGCCGCGCGGGCCCTCCCAGCGCCGGAAGGCGTCACGAACCGCCGCCACCGGGAGCACTGCCGGCCGGGCCGCTTCCGGCTGGCTCCACCACGCCCCGGGGCCGGCCCGGTACACGGCAGGGCGGGGGATCACCTGCGGGCCCGGCCGGCGACGCGGGTCGCGCGGGCCCTCCGGCGTCCCGAACGCCGGCTCAGACAACCGGTGCCCAGGTGCCGGCCGCGGGCTCGCCGCCGGCGTCGTCGCCGGTGGCGGACGGCGCGGCGGACGGCGCGGCGGACGGCGCGGCCTCGGAGTGGGCAGCAAGTTCCTCGAGAAGCTCGCGCAGCCCACCGGTCTTGAGGGTCGCCATCGTGCGCCCGGGGGGGTTGTCGCCGCGCTCCCATTCCATCCAGGAGGCCAGAAGCTTGGCTGGATCGGGCGGCGGTCTGTCCATACCCCCAATCTAGGGGACCGGCCGCCTGGGCCGGCGCGGCAGGTCGCCGCCCCGCCCTCCCTTTCGGGGGCGAGCCGGCGACCCTGTGACGCCCATGTCAGTCTTCTGCCGTCGGGGAAGCTCAGGCCTAGAAGCCCATGCCTCCCATGCCGCCCATGCCGCCGGCGCCTGCAGCGGCCGAATCCTTTTTCTCCGGCTTGTCGGCGACGAGGGCCTCGGTCGTGAGCAGAAGGCTCGCGATCGACGCTGCGTTCTGCAGCGCAGAGCGGGTCACCTTGGCGGGGTCGATCACGCCCGCCTTGAGCAGGTCGACGAACTCCCCGGTCACCGCGTTGAGCCCGGTGTTGCCGGTCTCGCGCTCGGCTTGCTGGATGACCACGGATCCTTCGAGGCCGGCGTTGAAGGCGATCCACTTGAGCGGCTCCTCCAGCGCCTTGCGCACGATGGCCGCCCCGGTCGCCTCGTCGCCGGTCAGGCCCGCGAGGGCCCCGTCGACGGCGCTGCGGCTGCGCAGCAAAGCGATGCCGCCGCCGGGAACGATTCCTTCCTCGATGGCGGCCCGCGTCGCGGACAGGGCGTCCTCGATGCGGTGCTTCTTCTCCTTCAACTCCACCTCGGTCGCCGCACCGACCTTCACCACGGCCACCCCGCCAGACAGCTTGGCCAGCCGCTCCTGGAGCTTCTCGCGGTCCCAGTCGGAGTCGGTCTCGTCGATCTCCCGCTTGATCTGGGCGATTCGGCCCTTGACGTCGGCGTCGGTGCCGGCGCCCTCGACGATCGTGGTGGTGTCCTTGTCCACGACCACCTTGCGGGCCCGGCCGAGCAGGTCGAGGGTGGTGTTCTCCAGCTTCAGGCCGACCTCCTCCGAGATGACCTGGCCGCCGGTCAGGACGGCGATGTCGCCGAGCATCGCCTTGCGGCGGTCGCCGAAGCCGGGGGCCTTGACGGCCACGGAGGTGAACGTCCCGCGGATCTTGTTGACCACGAGGGTGGCGAGCGCCTCGCCCTCGACGTCCTCGGCGATGACGAGGAGCGGCTTGCCGCCCTGCATCACCCGCTCGAGGACAGGGACCAGGTCGTGCACGGCGCTGACCTTCGAGTTGGCGATGAGGATGTAGGGCTCCTCGAGGACCGACTCCTGTCGCTCCTGGTCCGTCACGAAGTACGGCGAGAGGTAGCCCTTGTCGAACTGCATGCCCTCGGTGAAGTCGAGTTCGAGCCCGAAGGTGTTGGACTCCTCGACGGTCACCACGCCGTCCTTGCCGACCTTGTCGATGGCGTCCGCCAGGACCTCGCCGATGGACGTGTCCGCAGCGGAGATCGCCGCAACCTGTGCGATCTCGCTCTTGTCGTCGACGTCCTTGGCCTGGCCTTTGATGGCCTCCACCACGGCGCTGACGGCCTTGTCGATGCCGCGCTTGAGCGACATCGGGTTGGCCCCGGCGGCCACGTTGCGCAGGCCCTCACGGATGAGCGCCTGGGCGAGGACCGTAGCGGTGGTGGTGCCGTCGCCGGCCACGTCGTTGGTCTTGGTGGCGACCTCCTTGACCAGCTGGGCTCCCATGTTCTCGAAGGGGTCCTCCAGCTCCACCTCGCGGGCGATCGTGACGCCGTCGTTGGTGATCGTCGGGGCGCCAAACTTCTTGTCGATCACAACGTTGCGACCCCGGGGGCCGAGGGTCACCTTGACGGTGTCGGCCAGCTTGTTGACGCCGGCCTCGAGCGAGCGCCGCGCCTTCTCGTCGAACTTGAGTTGCTTGGGCACCTACTTCACCTTCGCAAGAACGTCGCGGCTGGTGAGGATCAGAAGATCCTCCCCGTCGATGGTGATCTCGGTTCCGCCGTACTTCGAGTAGACCACCTTGTCGCCGACGGCGATGTCGAGGGGGATCAGCTCCCCGGTGTTGTCGGCGCGCCGGCCGGGGCCGACGGCGACCACTTCACCCTGCTGGGGCTTCTCTTTGGCGGTGTCGGGGATGACCAGACCGGACGCCGTCTTCTCCTCGGCCTCGCTCGGGCGTACGACGATGCGGTCGTCGAGGGGCTGCAGACTCATATTGGTGTGCCTCCGTTGGCTGTTAGCACTCTCACGTGACGAGTGCTAAAGATAGCGGCCCCGGGGCGCTAGTTCAACAGCGGGTTTATTTTTCTCCGGTCACGCGGCCCACGTCGAGGCTTCGCGCGAGCAGGTCTACGCCTCGAGGGGGAGGCGCATGTTCGGGTCGGCGGCGGCGTCGAGCGGCGTGGGGCCGTCGATGCGCAGCCGGTACCAGGCGGTGGCGCCGACCATGGCGGCGTTGTCCGTGCACATGGCGCGGCTCGGCAGGAACGCCCTCCGGCCGTCCTCGGCCGCCGCAGCGGTGATCCGCTCGCGCAGCAGCGAGTTGGCGGCGACCCCGCCGCCGAGGCAGATCGACCGCGCCCCGACCGCCGCAGCGGCGCGCCGCGTCTTTTCCACAAGGACACCGACGACCGCCTCCTGGAAGGAAGCCGCCACGTCGGCCGTCGCCGCGCCGGGGTGCTTCCGGACGTGGTTCACGACGCTCGTCTTCACTCCGCTGAAGGAAAAATCGAACCCCTCGCCCCGCAGGCCCCACGGGAAGGCGACGGCCGTGGCGTCGCCCTCGGCGGAGATCCGGTCGATGGCCGGCCCGCCGGGGTATCCGAGGCCCAGGAACCGCGCCACCTTGTCGAAGGCCTCCCCCGCCGCGTCGTCGATGGTCTGGCCGAGCAGCCGGTAGCGGCCCTCGGCGACCATGTGGACGAGTTGCGTGTGGCCTCCGGAGACGAGCAGCACCACCGCCGGCAACGCCATCTCCGGGTCCTCGAGGAAGGCTGCGTGCAGGTGGCCCTCGAGATGGTTGACCCCCACGAAGGGGATTCCCCACGCCAGCGCGTACGCCTTCGCGGAGCTCACGCCCACCAGGAGCGAGCCGATCAGGCCGGGCCCGATGGTCGCCCCGACGGCGTCGAGGTCCGGGCCGGCGGCGCCGGCGCGCTCCATCGCCTCGGCGACCACCGGGCCGAGCAGTTCGACGTGGGCACGGCCGGCGACCTCCGGGACGACGCCTCCGAAGCGCGCGTGCAGGTCGGTCTGGCTGGCCACGACCGAGCTCTTCACGACCCGGCCGTCTTCGACGACGGCGGCCGCGGTCTCGTCGCACGACGTCTCGATAGCGAGGATCCTCACGGGCGGCGCCCCCCCTCGGTCTCGTCGATCGTGGCGCCCGGAACCGCCGCCTCGAGCGCCGCCAGGCGGGACCCATAGGCGGGCGTGTCGATGTGGTGGGCCCACATGATCAGGGCGTCCTCGTTGGTCTCCGCGTAGTAGTTCTTGCGCACGCCCTCGGTCTCGAAGCCGAACTTCCGGTACATGGCCTGGGCCCCCACGTTGGACACCCGCACCTCCAGGGTGAGGTGGTGCGCTCCTCGGGCGCGCGCCACCCTGGCCAGGTTGGCGAGGAGGCGGGTGCCGACCTTGTGGCGCTGCCAGGCGGGGTCGACGGCGATGTTGGTCACGTGGGCCTCGTCGAGACTCAACATGAGCCCGGCATAGCCCACCAGGTGGCCGCCGATCCGCGCGGCGACGTAGTGGCGGCTGGAGCGCAGGTTGAGCTCGCTCAGGAACAGCGCCAGGGTCCAGGGGCGGGGATAGACCCGGGATTCGATGCGCAGCACCGAGCGGAGGTGCCGCCGGCGCAGGGGAACGAGGTGCACCTCGACGGCGTGCTCGTCCGGCCGGGCCGCGGGACGGGTTACCTCACCCATCTCGCTGCTGCCATCCGATGCGAACGTCGGCGCTGCGAAGGTATATGGGAGTGATGCGGGCGGCGTCGACGGAGGGCCTGCCGGCGGCGAGGTCCGCGAGGACCGTCGCCGAGGGATGGTCACCGTCGGGGTGGTCGATCTCCACGCCGGCGACGGCTCCGAGCACCGCGGCGTAGCGCCGGGCCCCGTCGCCGGTGGCGAGGATGCCCCCCCGCGCTGGCGCGTCCAGCCCGCTCGAGAGGGCCGCGACCAGGGAGGCGGCGAGATCCTCGGGCGTGCTCACGGCGGGTTCGGTCAGCGGGGCCATGCCGCCCTCGGCGGGCGCGTAGAGCGCCCAGAACACCTCGCCCCGGCGCGCGTCGACCACGGCCGCCACCGACCGCCGGCTCGAGGCGTGGCGGTGGGCGAGGACGTCGAGCGACGAGCAGCCGACGACGGGTACCCCGAGGGCGTCTGCGAGCGCCTTGGCGGTGGCGATCCCCACCCGGAGGCCCGTGAAAAGACCGGGGCCGAGGTCGACGGCGATGCTGCCCACCTCGGCGAGGGCCACCCCCGTCAGGCGCGACAGGATCTCTATGGCCGGCGCCAGCGCCTCCCCATGGCGGCGGCCCTGGCGGAGGTGGAGCGACGCCACGGGCCCGCCCGGCCCGGCCAGCGCGACCCCCACCTGGGACGTGGCGGTGTCGATCGCGAGGGTGTAGCGGTCGGTCACCGGCGGCCGCCGGCCACGGCGAACGGCCGGAGCGCGGAGGAGAGCCGCCCCCATCGCTCCTGCCAGGCCGGCCCGACCGGGTGCAGGAGCAGGCGGCGATCGCCGTCGCTGCCGGTGTCGGTGTCGGTGCCGGTGCCGGTGCCGGTGCCGGTCAGCTCCAGGCGCACCCTCAGGTAGTCCGGCCGCAGGACCGGGACGGCTTTCTCACCCCACTCGATGACCGCGGCCCCACCGTCGTCGAGCATCTCGGAGAGCCCCAGGTCGGCGATCTCCGCCGGTCCGTCGAGGCGGTAGACGTCCACGTGGTACAGCTCGACTCCCCCTCGGGTCGTATAGCTGTGCACCAGGGTGAACGTCGGGCTCGTCACGGTCTCCTCCACCCCGAGCGCACGGGCGAGACCCTGCGTGAAGGTGGTCTTCCCGGCGCCGAGATCCCCGTCGAGAAGCACGACGTCGCCCCCGCGCAGGAGTGCGGCGACGGGCCCGGCCGCAGCCTCTGTGGCCGCGGCGCCGCGGCAGAGCAGCTCGAGCGTCTCGCTCATCGCCCCTGGGAGCCGGACAGGAGGGAACCCTGGGTAGCCGGCGGCGGGCCGGAGGGCGCGGTAGTGCCGGCCGGCGGACGGGGCGACGTGAGAGCCTGGCGGGCGCGGACGAAGTCGGCGCGCATCTGGGCGACGACCGCCCCGCCGCCGCGCAGCGCCGCCGCCGGGTGGAAGGTGGGGACGATCACCGCACCCCCGGCACCGAAGGGATAGGTCCTCCCGCGCAGCCGGGTTATCCCCTCGGTGGTGTCGAGCAGCACCTGGGTGGCGAACCGCCCGAGGGTCAGCACGACCCGGGGGGCGATGAGGGCGACCTGCCTGTCGAGGAAGGGCCGGCACGCCGCGATTTCCTCGGGCAGCGGGTCACGGTTGTCGGGCGGGCGGCACTTGACCACGTTGGCGATGTACACCTCGGCCCGCTCCAGGCCCGCCTCCTCGGCGAGCAGTCGGTCGAGCAGCTGGCCGGAGCGGCCCACGAAAGGCCTTCCCTGCAGGTCCTCCTCGCGGCCGGGGCCCTCCCCGACGACCATGAGTCCGGCGTGCGGCTCACCCTCCCCGAAGACCACCGTGGTGCGGCCGCCGGCGAGGGGGCAGCGTGTGCAGGCGAGCGCGGTACTTGCGAGTTCGGCGAGCCCGGACACGGGGCCATGGTACCGGCCGCCTTCGCCCCCGCCCGATCCGGGAGCCACTCCCCGGCGCGGCCCGCTTGCTACGGTTGCGCGCGCTTGCACGGACGGATCCGATGGCGACATCGGAAGGAAGGGTGTGACCCGTGAGCTCGACTCCCCCGGAGGAACCCTGGGACTCCCCCCAGGAGCCGCCGGCCCCGCCACCGGGTGGCTACCCCCCGCCGGGAAGCTACCCCCCGCCCGGCAGCTACCCCCCGCCCGGCAGCTACCCCCCACCCGGCAGCTACCCCCCACCCGGCAGCTACCCCCCACCCGGCGGCGGCTGGCAGCAAGGCTGGCCGGGACCGGTGCAGCCGGGCGGCTACCCGACCCCACCGCCTCTCGGCCAGTGGCAGCAGGGACCTGCCGGGTGGCAGCTCGCCGGCTGGTGGCACCGGGTCGGGGCGACGATCGTCGACGGCTTGATCGTCGGGATCATCGCCATCGTGGTGTACCTGGGATTCCGCAACGTCACGGGGGTTATCCTCGCCTACCTCGTCCAAGCCGTGTATCTGACCGCCATGCTCGGCCAGCGAGGGCAGACCGTCGGCAATATGGCGGTGGGCACCCGGGTGGTGGACGCAAGGACGGGCGGCCCGATCAGCTATGGCAAGGCGCTCGGCCGGTGGGGGGCACAGTTCGTGCTGCAGATCATCCCCCTGGTCGACCTGGTGCTCGTTCTCCTCGACTACCTCTGGCCTCTGTGGGACGCCCAGAACCAGACGCTCCACGACAAGATGGCCGGCACGGTGGTGCTGCGGGCCTAGAGACGACGGGGCTCCCCCGCGTAACCTGCCCGCCGTGCCCCACCTGGTGCTGGCGTCCGCGTCGGCGGCGCGTCTGCGCGTCCTCCGGGACGCCGGCATAGATCCGGAGGTGGTGGCCAGCGGCATCGACGAAGCGGCCGAGGGCCTCGGCGCCATCGAGCCGGCGGAGGCGGTCGCCATCCTCGCGGGGCGCAAGGCGGCCGCCGTCGCGCCCCTCAGGCCGGGGGCGCTGGTCCTCGGCTGCGACTCTCTGCTCGACCTCGACGGGGAGGCGATCGGCAAGCCCGTATCCGGAGCCGAGGCGACGGCGATCTGGCAACGCCTGGCCGGCGGGCACGCCACGCTGCGAACAGGGCACTGCTTGATCGACACCCGCGACAGGAAAACGGTCACCGAGGTGGCGAACACCGAGGTGCGTTTCGCGAGCCCCGATCCCGAGGAGATCGCCGCCTACGTGGCAACCGGCGAGCCAATGGCCATGGCCGGCGCCTGCAGCATCGAGGGGTTCGGGGCGCCCTTCGTCACCGGCATCGACGGCGACCCTTCCAACGTCCTCGGGCTGTCGATGCCCTTGCTGCGCCGGATGCTCGCCCACGTGGGGGTGGCGGTCACCGACCTGTGGCGCTCGGCGAGGCCGTCGTGCCGGGTCCGCCCGCTCGAGGACCACGACCGGCCCTGGCTGCACCACCTTCTCGCCACCGTGTGGGCCCTGCCGGTGGTGAGCATCTCCGGCGTGCACGACCCCCTGCGCCTGCCGGGACTCGTCGCCCACGCCGAGCGGGGAGGGGAGCGTCTCGGCGCGCTGACCTACCGGGAGGGTGCGGACGGTGTCGAGGTGGTCACCGTGAACAGCGTCGTCGAGAACCGTGGCGTGGGCTCGGCGCTCCTCGCCGAGGTCCGGCGGTACGCGGCGGAGGCCGGCCGGCGCCTGTGGCTGATCACGACCAACGAAAATGTTCGTGCCCTGGCCTTTTACCAGCGTCGGGGCATGGACATCGTCGCCCTGCACCGCAACTTCATCGACACCGTGCGCCTCGCCAAGCCCGGCCTCGAGATCGCAGCCCACGACGGCATCGCCCTCCGCCATGCCTTCGAACTGGAATTTCCGGCTCGGCGGTGAGCCGCCGGCCGGCCGGTTCGATGGCACCGCCGCGCGAGGGCGTCCGCCGCCGTCCGGGGGCCGGCGCCGAGAGGGTCATCTGATCCCTTCGCGCGCGCCCGGCCGCTGCCACACGGGCCAGGTGCGGCGGGGCGGGCCAGGCTCGGGCGGGCCAGGTGCGGCGGGGCGGGCCAGGCTCGGGCGGGTTAGGTTCGAGCAGGCCGGGCAACCGCCAGGACCGCCGATTCGACCGCCCACGCCGCGAGGGCCCGCACGGTCTCGAGGGGGGCAGGAACCGGGCCGGTGGCGGCGGCGACGATGGCGTCCCCGTCGGCGGCGGTGTGGGCGGGGTCGAGGGCCCGGGCCAGGCCGTCGTGGCCGGACTGGGCGACACGCAGGCAGCCGGCCTTGGTGATCGCCGCGTTGGTCGCCACCACCCCGATCGTCGTCGCGAGGAGCCCGCCCGGGGACGGCCCGGCGGCCCACCCAGGAACGTAGGGCCGCCGGGGACCGTCGAAGGGCTCGCCGCCCGCCGGCGGTCGGGGCTCGCCGACGGCGTTGACGGCCAGGGTCGCCGCAACGACCAGCTCGCCGTCGCGGGCCACCGCGGACCCCAGGCCGGCGGGCCGGCCGTGGCCCGGGCCGCGCCACTTGCCGACGGTCGCCCCTGCGCCGGCGCCGATCGGGCCCGACCCGACCGCCTCCTCGCCCGCTGCAGCCGCCTGGCACGCGGCGTACCCCTCCGCGGGGCCGGGGCGGGCGCGGGGGTCGCCCACGCCGAGGTCGTAGAGCACCATCCCGACGACGATCGGCACCGGTCCCGCCGGGGTCGGGAAGCCGATCCCCCGCTCCTCGCACCAGCGCACCACCCCGTCGCAGCAGGCCAGTCCGAAGGCCGAGCCGCCGCTGAGCACCACGGCGTCGACCCGGTCGACGGTTCTCTGCGGGTCGAGCAGGGCCCACTCGCGGGTGCCGGGAGCACCGCCGCGGATCTCCCCCGACGCGACGGTCCCGGCGGGCAGGAGGACCACCGTGCACCCCGTCCGGCGCTCGGCCTCGGTCCAGTGGCCGACCCGCACGCCGCGGACGGCAGAGATCACAGGGCGTCCGGATACACCCGGGGCACCCGCCCGCTGATCCCGCAGACGACCTCGTAGGCGATCGTGCCCGTGCGCTGGGCCCACTCCCAGGCGGTGATCTCCTCGTCCCCGGAGCGGCCGAGCAGCACCACCTCGTCGCCGCGGGCCACAACCGCCCCCGGGCCGCAATCGACGAGCAGCTGGTCCATGGTCACGGTGCCGGCGATCGGGCAGCGCCGCCCGGCCACGAGCACCTCCCCGCCCACCGCGGACAGCCCCCTCGTCACGCCGTCCGCGTAGCCGAGGGGCACGGTCGCGATCACCGAGTCTCGCTGGAGCCGGTAGCGCAGCCCGTACGACAGCCGCTCCCCCGCGGTCACCTCCTTGACGTAGGTGACGCGCGCCTTGATCGCGAGGGCCCGGCGGAGCCGGTCGGCCGGCGGGCGCGAGGTGGCGCCGGCGTCGGGCGCCAGGCCGTAGAGGGCGATCCCGCAGCGCACCATGTCGTAGCGGCTCTGCGGGATCCACAGGGCTGCCGCCGAGTTGGCGGCGTGGCGCAGCGCCGGGCGCACCCCGACCGCGGCCAGGCGGGCCAGGGTGTCCTCGAAGAAGGCCAGCTGGCGTGCGGTGTAGGGGTTGCCGATCTCCTCGGAGACGGCGAAATGCGTCCACACGCCTTCGAGCTCCAGTTCGGGATGCCTCGACACCGCCTCGGCGAGGGCAACCGCTTCCTCGGGGGTGGCCCCTACCCGATGCATGCCCGTGTCGACCTTGACGTGCACGGGGAACGGGGCGCCGGTGTCAACGGCCCGCACCGCCGCAACGACGGCCTCGAGGCCCGCCGGCGTGTAGATCGCCGGGGTCAGCCCCAAAGAGACGACCTCGGCCATCGCCGCCGGGGTGGGCTCGGACAGCAGTAGCACCGGGGCGTCGATGCCGGCCTCGCGCAGCTCCCTGCCCTCCTCGACGAGCGCCACGGCCAGCCGCGACGCCCCGCCCTCGAGGGCGGCGCGGGCGGCGGGTACCGCTCCGTGCCCGTAGCCGCCGGCCTTCACCACCGCGCACAGCTGCGCCGGCGCCGCCTCCTCCGCCAGGACCGCCGCGTTGTGGCGGATGGCGTCGAGGTCGACCTCGGCCCATGCCGGGCGCAGTCGGCCGGCGTCGACCCCGACGAGCGGCCCCGCACCCGCGCCGGTGTCGGCCCCCCCGCCTGCGCCGGCCGCGACCCCAAAGCCGGGGCGCCCGCGGGCGGGGACGTCCCGCACCGGTTCGCTGCTCACCCGGCCACCCGCGACAGCCACCGTGACACCAGCGCCGGCAGGTCCGATGCCACCAGGCCCTCCGCGGGGCCGAGCGCGGCGGCCCGGCCGTGGCAGTGGGCAGCGAACGCGGCGGCCTCCAGGGCGGGCAGGCCCCGGGCCAGGAAGGCCGCGATGACCCCCGTGAGGACATCCCCGGTTCCGGCGGTCGCCAGGCGCGCCGAGCCGGCGTTCACGACCAGCACCCGGCCGTCCGGGCCGGCCACGACAGTCGGGGATCCTTTCAGCAGCACCACGGCGCCGGTCTTGGCCGCGGTGTCGCGCACGTCACGGATGCGGTCCGCGTCGGGGGGACGCCCGACCAGGGAGCGGTACTCCCCCTCGTGCGGCGTGAGCACCACGGGGGCGCTTCGGCCGCCGAGGACCTCCTGGAGTGACTCCGCCGGCCCGAGGGCGCCGAGGGCGTCGGCGTCGACGACCGCCGGCAGATCCCCGGCCGCTATCAACAGCCGGCCCACCGGACTGGCCGCCCCTCCCCCGCCGCCGGCGCCTCGCGCCAGCTCGCCCAGACCCGGCCCGACGGCGATCGCCCGGGCCCGGCGAGCGGAGACGGCCGCTTCCTCCCCCCAGGCGTGCTCGGGGAGACCGTGGCCCACGTGCTCGCCGGGCGGGAGCCCTCCGCCGGGCCCACCGCCGGGAACACCGACGCGGGCGTAGCCGGCGCCGGCCCGCAGGGCGCCCTGCGCCATGAGAAGCGGGGCGCCGTGCATCGCCGGCGAACCGCCGACCACCTGCACGGCGGTCTGCCACTTGTGAGCCCGGCGCGCCCGCGGCGTCCATCCCGCAGCGAAGTCCGCGTCGGTGACCAACCACGCCCGCGCCGCCGCATCGGCGAGGGCAGCGAGCCCGATGCCGGCGACGCGTACGGTCCCGGTGTGCTCGGGGCCGTCCCCGAGGAGCAGGCCGGGCTTCAGGGCGGCGAAGGTGACCGTCCGGGCGGCCACGACCGCCACGCCGCCCTCCACCGGCTCGCCCGTGACGCCCGACAGGCCCGAGGGGATGTCGATGGCGAGGACCGGGGCGCCCCCGGGGTCGGGCGGCGTGTAGGCCCGGCTCAGGCCGGTGCCGTAGGCGGCGTCGATGACCAGGTCGGCGTCGGGAAGACGATCGCCGGCGCGGAGCGAGCCCGCCTCGATCAGCACCGCGGCGGCCCCCCACCGGCGGAGCACGGCGGCGGCAGCCCGCCCGTCGGCGCCATTGTTGCCCCGGCCTGCCACCACGACAACCCTCCTGCCGTAGCAACCGCCGAGCATCGCGCGGGCGGTGCGCGCCGCCTCGAAGCCGGCCCGCCCGACCAGCACCTCGACCGGCTCCGCGGCCGCCCGGTCGACGCCTGCCATTTCCGAGGGGGTGACGATCGGTATCACCTGACCGCCACCACCACCGCCGAAGCCACGGTCGCCGTGTGGGTCAGCGAGAGGTTCCACCCGCCGACGCCGTAGCGGTCGGCGAGCACGGCGGCGCGGCCGGTCACCACCAGCGACGGGCGGCCTCCCGCGCCGCGCACCACCTCGACGTCGGACCAGTCGACGGCGCCGAGGCCCACGCCGAGCGCCTTCATCGCCGCCTCCTTGGCCGCGAAGCGCGCCGCCAGGCTCGGCACCGGGTTCGCCATCCTGCCCGTGTAGGCCCTCTCGCCGGTCGTGAACACCCTCTCGCGCAGCGACGGCCGGCGGGTGAGGACCCGGGCGAAGCGAGCGACGTCGACGCTGTCGATGCCGACGCCGAGCACGGCGCCGGACGCCGCCGCGCTCACCCGCTTGTGGCCCGGCGCCAGCGGCCGGCCAGGGCGTACACCGGTTCGGTGAGCAGCTCTACGATCGGTTGCTCCCCGAGGAGTGCCACGTCGAAGACGGGCTCGGTCTCGGTGACGGCGTCGGCCAGCGCCGAGTACCGGGTGCGATAGCCGGTGAGCACCCGCGCGGCGGCGTCCGCCGGCAGCCGGTCCCAGAAACGCACGTGCAGGAGGGTCATCCCCGTCACCTGCCCTTCCGTCGCCTCCGGCACGAGGACCACGGTCCGGCCGTCGCTGGCCCCGCGCACCACGGTGACCTCCCGCTCGGCGGCCGCCCGGTGCTTGCTGCCCCGCAGCCGGGGGTCCCCGGCGGTGCGCGACACGATCCCGCGCGCCACGCCCCCCTGGTCCACCACCGCGGCGGTCGGGCCGCCCGGCGCCGCCCACTCGATGCGGTAGCGGGTGAAGCCGGCGACCTCGGCGACCGCCTCGTCGAGGGCGCCCAGGGTGCGCAGCGCCCTGTAGCCGAGGGCGTCGGGGGCGGCCCCCGCGGCGAGCGTCGCCTTGACGAGCGGGATCCCGAACAGCGCCTCCTCGCTGCGCGAGATGCCCACCGTCACCGTCTTGGCCTGGTGCTTGATGGCGTCGACGGGACGGGTCAGCTGGCCGATGGCGGCCGTCAGCGCCTCGAGCAGGTCGGCCACCAGGGCGCCGGGCGTGCCGATGGTGCCCTCCTCCAGCTCGTAGCCCTCCAGGGGGAGCTGCCCGGTCGCGTACCGCAATAGCGAGGTCAGCCGCACCGCCGTGGCCGCCTCCAGGTTCCCGTCGTAGCGCCCGGCGCGCAGCCCCTGCAGGAACGGACCGGTCGTGGCCTCCAGCTCCGGCCGCAGGCACCCGAGCAGGTCGTCGGCGCCGGCCGCCAGGCACGCCTGGATGGCGGCGCGCGCCGCGCGCAGGGGGCGGGCCTGGGCATCGATCGCCAGGGCGGCCTCGTAGCCGAAGAGGTGACCCACCATCGCGGAGAGCACGAAGGACACCTGGGGATCGGTCTCTGCCACCGCCAGCACGCCCAGCGCCGAGGACTCGAAGCGCCGCTCCTCCCCCTCGGTCGCCACCACGACGGGGGCGGCCTTGTGGGCCCGGTAGATGGCGATCTCCTTGGCCACGTCGTCGGCGTTGGGGCCGCGCAGCCCCGCAGCGCACACCAGGACCATCGGCTCGCTGGACAGGTCGATGTGCTTCTTGTCCTCGGTGGCGTCGCTGGAGATCGAGCGGTAGCACAGCTCGGACAGCTTGATGCGCACCTCGGCCGCGGCGATGCGGTCCGGGCCGCTGCCGACCACAGCCCAGTGCCGCCGGGGCGGGGCGACGGCCGCCGCCACCCGCCCGATGTCCTCCCGCTGGGCGAGGACCTTCTCCATGGCGTCGGGCAGGTCGCGCAGCGCCGGCAGGACGCGCTGCAGCTCGTCGGGGCAGGCGGCGCCCGACCCGCCGGCCGCCTGGGCCAGGGCACCGGCGAGGATCCAGCCGGCCGCCACCTGGGCGTAGAACGCCTTGGTGGACGCCACGCTCATCTCGACGTCGCGCCCGTCGGAGGTGTAGAGCACACCGTGCGCCTTGGCGACCAGGTCGCTGTTGCGGCGGTTGACCACCGCCACGACGTGCGCGCCGCGGGTGCGCACGAGGTCGACGGTGCGGTTCGTGTCGGTCGTGGTCCCGGACTGGCTCACGGCGACGACCAGGGTGTCGGTCATGTCGTCGGGCAGCCCGGACCCCGACACGCCGAAGCCCGACAGCTCGGTGGCGGGCATGGCGCTCACCGAGAGGCCGGGCAGGCAGCGGGCGATGGCGCCGGCGATCGCCTGACCGGCGACCGCGGCGGTGCCCTGGCCGATGACGACGACCCGCCCCAGCCGGCCGCTCTCCAGCGCGGCGGCCAGGGCGGGGGGAACGGTCTCGGCGCCGGCCCGCACCCGCAACCGGCCGTCGGGACCGGCGACGATCCGCCCCCGCAGCGTTTTGCGGAACGAGGCCGGCGCCTCGGTCAGCTCCTTCAGGAGGAAGTGGGAAAAACCGGCCCGGTCGACATCGCGGGTGGTGATCTCCGCGGTGTGGACCTCGCGCTCGTCGAGGGGGAGGGCGGCGCCGTCGTAGCGGAAGCGGGCCATCCCCCCGAGCGTCCCCGCGCCGTCCCGGTCGAGAACCACCACCTGGCCGCGGGTCGCCTCGCCGTCCATGCGCACGTAGCGGCTGGTCTCCTCCACCAGGCCGTACGGCTCGCTGGCGACCACGAACGCGTGCTCGGCCAGCCCGACGTAGAGGCTCTGGCCGGACCCGCGCAGCGCGAGGTGCAGCCGGTCGGGGGTGGAAGCCGACGACGCGACGATGGCGACCGATCCGTCGAAGCGCGCCACCGTCGACACGAAGGCGTCGTCCATGCTCATGCCCTCCCCAGCCCGCCGCGACACGATCGTCGGGATCACCTTCGCGTCGGTGGTGACCTCGGGGGGCAGGTGGAGGCCCTCGATGGCGCGCAGCTCGGCGTGGTTGTCGACGTCGCCGTTGAGGGCGGCGGCGACGTAGGTCCCCTCGAGCCGGCCGACTTCCTCGGAGTTGAGGGGATGGGCGTTGGGTTCGGAGATGATGCCGACGCTCGCCCAGCGGGTGTGGGCGAGCACCGTCACGCGGGCGTCGGCGCCGGCGAGGGCGCGCGCCAGGAGCCGGTCGGCGCGGATGGCCCGGCGCAGGGCCGCGACGTTGTCGCCCAGCTCGCCGATCTCGGCGGCCGCCTTGTACACCACGCTCAGCAGGCCGGCGGGGGTCCGCACCGCGCCGGAGACGAACAGGTCCCCGGAGCCCCGGCCGGCGAGGAGATCCCGGACGTCGGGTGCGTCGAAGTTCAGCCCGTGGCCGGCGACGAGCACGTGGAGGCCGGCGGAGTCCCGGCCGCGGACCTCGAGGCGGTTGAGCGACGTCAGCGCCACCTGGATCGCCCACCAGCCGTCGAGGTTGGCGCCGGGGCGGGCGCACCCCTCGCCGGCCAGGTCGGCGACGCCGGCGGCCATGTCGAGGCGGTCGCGCGCCACCGCCCACCACGCGTCCTTGAGCCGCAGGATCGCCGCGTTGGCGTCCTCCTGGAGCTCGGGGCTCAGCTCCGCGGCCCGGGCGTCATGGCTCGCTTCGAGGGCGCGCACCAGCTCGCCGATGCGCTGCGACGCGGCCCGCGCCGCGGGCACCGTCTCCGGCGAGGACAGCAGGCAGCACAGCCCCGGGGTGCCGCGCAGGGAGCCGTCCACCTCCTGCAGGCGGCGGGTCGCCTCCTCCAACCGGTCCAGGTCCTCGCCGGGAAGCCCGGTGAGGTCGAGCAGCACCTCCACCTCCCCGAGGGCGCCGAGCACGACCGCGGGCTCGGGAACCGCACGGCTCGAGGGCCGGGAGAGGACGGCGACGATCCCGCACATGGCCCTCAGGGTAGTGGCCGGCGGTCGCCGAGCCCCACCACGGGAGCGGGGGCGGCCGGCCAGAAATTGCACGATGAGATTTTTTGCACAACGTGCAGATTTTTTACGGTACGGTGGTCGAGTGACCGTCGACCTCGCCCCGACCCGCCGGGAGCGCAAGAAGCAAGCCACCCGCCACGCCATCCACAAGGCCGCGATGGAATTGGCCGAGGAGCGAGGTCTGCACGGCGTGACCGTCGAGGCGATCAGCGAGCGGGCGGACGTCGCCCCCCGCACCTTCTGGGCCTACTTCCGCTCCAAGGAGGACGCGGTGCTCGGCACCGACCACGAGCGGCCCGAGGCGCTGCGCGCCGCCCTGCTCGCCCGCCCCGCCGGCGAGGATGCGTTCACGGCCCTGCGCCAGGTGATCGTGACCGACATCCTCAACCGCTGCGCCGATACGGAGCAGTCGCTGCGCCGCTTCGCCCTCGTCCGGCGGGAGCCCGCGCTGCTCGAGGCGATGGCGGCCAACCACGAGGAGATCAACCGCTCGCTCGTGGCCGCCGTCGCCGAGCGCCGCGGGGAGGACCCGAAGGAGGACCTCTACCCGACGCTCGTGGTGAGCGCCGGCATGGCCGCCCTGAAGGCGGCACAGATGGTGTGGACCGACCGGCGCGGCAAGCACTCCCTCGAGGCTCTGCTCGCCGACGCCTTCGACCAGGTGGCGGCTGGCCTCGCGTCGCCGCGAGCGACGACGAGGAGGACGCGTTGAACACCGAACAGGGCTACACCCACCGCCAGATCCTGATCATCATGTCCGGGCTGATGCTCGGCATGCTGCTCGCCGCGCTCGACCAGACCATCGTGTCGACGGCGCTCACCAGGATCAGCGAGGACTTCCACCACCTCGACCTCTACAGCTGGGTGGTGACCGCCTACCTGCTCACCTCCACGGCGACCACCCCGCTGTACGGCAAGATCAGCGACCTCTTCGGCCGCAAGCGGATCTTCCAGGCGTCGATCGTCATCTTCCTCGCCGGCAGCGCCCTGTCCGGGCTCAGCCAGAGCATGTACCAGCTGATCGCCTTCCGGGCTCTGCAGGGGATCGGCGCCGGCGGCCTCATGACCCTGGCGCTGGCCATCATCGGCGACGTGATCCCGCCGCGGGACCGGGGCCGTTACCAGGGCTACTTCGGCGGCGTCTTCGGCTTCGCCAGCGTGGTGGGGCCGCTCGTCGGAGGCTTCCTGGTGGACCAGGCCTCCTGGCGGTGGGTGTTCTACGTCAACCTGCCCGTCGGCGCTCTGGCCCTCGTCGTCATCAACCGGGTCCTCCACCTCGACCACACCCCGCGCCGCTCGAAGGTGGACGTCACCGGCTCGTTGCTGCTCGTCGTCGGCGTGTCCCTCTCGCTCGTGGCGGTCCAGGTCGCCGGCAGCGCCGCGCGTATCACGGCGTCCGCGTGGGCGTACGGCATCCCGGGGCTCGCGCTGATCGCCGCGTTCCTGTTGTGGGAGGCCCGCGCCGCCGAGCCGATCATCCCGCTGCACCTGTTCTCCAACCGCACCTTCAGCGTCACCAACGCGCTCGGCTTCATCACCGGGTCCGTGATGTTCGGGGCGATCATCTTCCTGCCGCTGTACTTCCAGACCGTCCGGCGGATCAGCCCCACCATGTCCGGGCTGCGCCTGCTGCCGCTCCTCGCCGGCGTGCTGCTCACCTCCATCACGTCCGGGCGAGCCATATCGCGCTTCGGCCGGTACAAGGTGTTCGTGGTGGCCGGGACCGCCATCATGTCGGTCGGCCTGGCCCTCCTCACGTCGGTCACCGTCGGAACGGGGGCCTGGGCGCTGACGGGGATGATGTTCGTGGTGGGCTGCGGGCTGGGTCTTTTCATGCAGACGCTGGTCCTCGCGGTGCAGAACTCGTTGCCATTCGAGTTCATGGGCGTGGGAACCGCCGCCGTGACCTTCTTCCGCACCCTGGGCGGGGCCGTCGGAGCAGCCGTGCTCGGCGCCATCGTGCTCCAGCAGGAGCGGGCGACCGGCGCTTCGTACGTCGCCCGGTTCGGGGCCGTCGAGGGTCCCCTCCACGCGTTCACCCACGCCATGGACCGCGCCTTTCTCTTCGCGGTGCCGGTGGCCGTGCTGGCGTTCGCTCTGTCGTTCCTGATGAGCGAGGCGCGCCTGCGCTCCCACACCGCCCGCACCGCGGCGGTGCGGGCGGCGGCTGCCGGGGCCGGCGAGGGAACGGCAGTTGGTCCCGGCGGGACTGCCGCGGGCGGCGGGGCGGCCGCGGGCGGCGGGGCGGC